>JANNSF010000315.1:0-24205 GCA_031402315.1 bacterium
GTATCCGGAGCAATTTGGCCAAGCATGGAGCGATGCGGATGGAAGTCTAATAACACCTCGAGGGACAGCGACCACCAGCGGTTACACACGGGCAAATCTTACATCGAACATGAAAAAATACCGTACGATGAGGAACCAAAGTAATTCTTGGTTTGACATTGCCCGTACGATGACCAGCCTTATGCTTGTTAATCGGGCATTGAGTATCGTTGACATTGTTTGGATGAGCAAGAGAAAGCATTCAACTGCCATGAGTTTAAGGTTTGCCCCCAATTATGCTGACCAAAAGCTCACATTTCAGCCCATGTTGAATTTTAATTTTTAACCGGGGGTTAGTCAAACATGAAATACGAGGGCCATTCATCGGCAAGAAACCTGCGCATCGCTATTATTGTAAGTCGGTTTAATCATAGTGTTGTCGACCGACTACTACAAGGCGCGGTTGAATGTATTGTTAAGAATGAAGGCTTGGAACCCGATATTTTCTATGTCCCCGGTGCTTTCGAAATTCCTTTTTTGGCAATGAAGATTGCCAAAAATGGTAACTATGATGCCTTGATTGGACTTGGATGCGTTATTCGCGGTAACACCCCTCATTTTGAATACGTGGCCGGGGAAACCGCACGAGGTATTAATGACGTTGGATTGGCAACAGGGGTTCCAACGATATTCGGCGTACTGACGGTGAATACACTTGAAGATGCTCTGGTCCGCGCAGGTGTCGGTAGCGGCAATAAAGGTTATGAAGCCGCTCAAACGGCTATTGAAATGACAAACCTTTGCAAATATCTAAATTCCTGATAAATTCCCTTCATGTTAAAGTCTCTGACAATCAAAAATTTCTCGTTGATTGAGGATTGCGAAATTCAATTCGATAAGGGCCTCAATATTATTACGGGTGAAACCGGAGCTGGAAAATCTATACTGCTCGGCGCGTTGTCCATGATTTTAGGCGAAAGAGCGTCGGTCGACAATATTCGGACGGGCGCGGAAAAATCGATCATCGAAGGTGTATTTCATATCGGGCATCGCGAATTATTAAATTCAATCCTGGCGGACTCGGGAGCTGAAATTGCTGGTGAGGAAATGACCGCGCGTCGGGAAATATCCATAAAAGGGCAGAGTCGATGTTTTGTCAATGATCAACTTATTACAATTGGTCTGCTTAAGAGCATTGGAGAATGGATCGTAGATCTCCACGGTCAGCACGAGCACCAGTCGCTGCTTCGTCAGGAACTGCATATACAGTTTTTGGACGCCTATGCGCACCTAGAAAAGGACGTGGTCGAAATTGGCGAGCTTTACCGCAATGTTTCAAGTCTTCAAAAAAACATATCCGATATTGAAAAAAGCAGGAATCAGAATTCCCAGAACTTGGAAATCTTTCAACTCCAGCTCAAAGAAATTTATGACCTTGATCCAAAACCCTCTGAAGATGCCGATCTACTTCAACAAGAAAAGATTCTGGCCGCATCGGAAAAACTGTTTGAGCTAAGCGACTCAGTTTATAAGTCATTGTATGAATCACAAGAATCCGTTCTTGTTGAGGTCAATCATGCCGCTAAGCAGGTTCAAGAGATACAGAGTATTGACTCAAGAGTTACGGACATGCACGATCAACTTAAGAGTGCGTTATTGAGTTTGGAAGACGTGGCACGATCAATTGGAGATTACAGTCGACGCATCACTTTTGAACCGGCTAAGTTAGAGGCAATCCGTGAACGATTGATGAGTTTGCAGAAATTAAAGAAAAAGTTTGGTTCCATCGAAGACATTTTGCTTAAAAAGGTCGATTTGGAGGGCCGCATTAATTTGTCGGAAAATTTCGAGGAGGAACTGGAAAAATTGCGTAAAGAAATGACTTTCAAAATATTGGCATATTCTAAGGCGGCCGTAGCTCTTTCTCATCGCCGAAAAAAAGCGGCGGCAGAATTGGATAAAAAAATTATATCGGAATTGAAAAAACTCGGTATTGAGCATGCACAATTTAGAACGACGGTGGAGTGGGTATTGTCCGAAGGCTCGTGGTTCAAATCAGAAGCCCAATCCTATGCCGCGAGCGCGCATGGAATTGATCGTGTCGAATTTCAAATATCGGCTAACCTAGGGGAACCATTACGACCACTGATCAAAGTTGCCTCCGGCGGTGAAATTTCACGCATTATGCTTAGCTTAAAAACCGCCATAGCGGATTCCGATAAGATTCCGGTTATGGTGTTTGATGAAATTGACGTTGGAATTTCGGGGCGAATTGCGCAAGCGGTTGGCAAGGCACTCAAACACCTATCGGCATCACACCAGCTTATTTGTATAACCCATCTGCCGCAAATTGCATGCGTTTCAGATTCCCATTTCAGCGTCCAAAAAAAATCAGCAAACGGGGTCACTACAAGTACGGTCAAGAGACTAAATTCAAGCGAGAAGGTTTTTGAAGTTGCCAAACTCCTTGGAGGCGAAGCTGTAACGGATATAACACTGAATAATGCAAAAGAATTGATAGCTTTAGGCGTCTCATAAAGGGAGTAATGTAGTGGTGACGCCAAATAATAAAAAAACCGAGAATCAATCTCGGTTTTTTTGTTTTGTGGAGACAAGGGGGATCGAACCCCTGACCTCAAGACTGCCAGCCTTGCGCTCTCCCAGCTGAGCTATATCCCCATCAATGGCGAATTATATTTTATTTGGCCTCGAAAAGCAAGATTTTTCTATACCAGATCCATGATAGAACCGAAATCCGGATCGTAAAGACGTTTATACGTCCGAATCGCGAAGCCATCCGTCATGCCCGAAATGTAGTCGCAAATAAGCCGCGCCCTCCTCATCTTGTCCTTTTCGCCACGAACAAAGGCCTCGGAGGACTCCGGCAGCAGCGCCATACCCGCCTCCGTGTCCAGATAGTGAATCTGAAATGCTTTGAAAACATTTCTAATTATGAAATCCGCTTTGAATTCCAGTTGGAAGATCTGCGGAGACCAGAAAACAAGTTCACGGGAAATTTGCCCGTACAGATCGGCTTCACCCCGAATACCCGGGTCAATTTTCAGACCATACTTATAGCGATTGGTTCGAGTTGCCATAAAGTTATCGCGCGTTATCAATTCACTGGCATGAATGAAATCGCCGATTTTTCTATTAAAGTACCGACTCAAATAGCGCGCTCTGGAAGCGTCAAGAAGTCTTTCAATCAATCTGGAATCTTGTGAACTCAATGCCTGACTCGCTGCCCATGCTTCAATTTTCGGCAGGGTAATTAGTCCGGAATTAATGCCATCGAGCAGATCATTTATGCAGTAAGCCGTATCATCGGCCCAATCCATGATTTGACACTCGACGCTTCGAAAATCATTCAGATTATTAAGATCGGGAGGCGATGGCGCTCCATCAAAAATAAAATTGATATACGTACGCTGTTCATCAAATAAGAAGTGATTTTTTGGTGGGAGATTGTTAACAAAAGAATCGGCATAGGTTTTCTTATATTTCATGACGCCATCGACGAGCGCACGTGTCGGATTCATTCCTTCACGCCCCATCTTACCGGAGTATATGATTTCCGTAAGAATACGCAGTGTCTGTGCATTACCCTCAAATCCTCCGTAACCCTCCATAAGGCTGTTCATTGTAGATTCTCCTGCATGCCCAAAGGGAGGATGGCCAATGTCGTGAGCAAGACAGATCGCTTCGACTAGATCGGAATCAATATAAAAATCCTCGCGAAGATGTTCTCCCGATTTTAGAAATTGACAGATGGATCGGCCTATTTGCGCCACCTCCAAGGAATGTGTTAGCCGGGTGCGATAAAAGTCATATTCACCCGAGAAGAAAACCTGCGTTTTGGCCTGCAGTCGGCGAAAATAGGCGGTATATAAAATTCTATCCCGATCTTGCTGAAAGGCAGAACGATGAAATGCAGGACGGTCTTCATCTTCGAGGAGTAGGTGGTTGTCAAAAACACTGTAAAAGGAATTTGACATGGAATTAACTTTCAGTTTGACGATTGCAGATCGTTGCAAAGGTACAATATTTACAGGCACGAATATCGTTGGTCTGTGAAAACGGTGTGGAAATATCGGCTAATTCGGCATGAAGATCGGACAGATGCTTTCCAAAAATAACCAGGTCCTCGTTGGAAATAGTGTCTTTGCCCTGCAGTTTAATAGGGATAAAACCGAGACTTGATTTTTTGAACGGGAAAATGAATGCCTGATGTATAGCGACGGAATGTTCAGGAGAATGCGTGCCCAAATAGGCATAGGTAAGAAGCTGAAAGGCCTTATCCGATATGCCGTCAGGATCCGACATGTCTTTTACTTCAAGTTCGCGATCCGCAAACACGCCGGTCTTATAGTCGATGGCCAAGTATTCGTCACCGCACTTATCGACGCGGTCTATTTTTCCTCTCATCGGAAAAGGCTCTTGGAGTTCAAATGTTTGTTCCAATGCAAAAATTCGATACGATAAGCAACCCTCTTCAAATAGCTTTCGGATTCGTTCACTATCCGATTCTAAGAACTTGTGAATGAGTTGGACCGAAACTTCAAATAATATTGAGTTATATGCATTTAGAGTCCCTAAGGACTCCGCAAGAAATGAATTTGTGACTTCCGTTCGGACTTGAGGCATTAGCCGATCAATATCAGCATAGACAATTTCCCTAAGAAGGAGCGTCTTGTAAAGATTCTCCAGGGCGCGGTGCATAATGGTCCCGAGCGTCCGTGCCTGAATGTTGTCTTCTATTTCATCTTCTTCTCTGAATCGCGCAACGTATTTAAAATAGAATTGTAATGAACAGGATTTGTAAGCTAACAACCCGGTCGGAGAGAGCGGCCTCTTTAGGGAATCGATCATCAAATCAGAGATGTCACTCTTTTCAATCGTAATAGCCGGAGGGGGTGTATTCTCTGAAAAAGCAGAATTGAGAATATAAGAAGTGATTGACAATTGCGGATTTACGTCGGCCAATTCATGAGTAATCTGTGTGATAAAGCGACTCCTCTCACCATTGCCGAACTCATCCGTTTCGGTATTGTAAAGAACAAATATGTTCTTTGCGCGCTGAAGAAGACGGAAGAAATTGTAGGAAAAAATGGCCTCGTGGTCCATGTACGTCGGCAATTTCATTTTCTGACGGATATCAAATGGAATGAAAGAGTCGTACGATTTAGCCGCAGGAAAAATATTTTCATTCACAGAAAGAATAAAGAGATTTTCAAAGTCGAGGGAACGCGTTTCCAGCATCCCCATGACTTGTAAGCCATCCAAAGATTCACTTTCAAATGGAGTCTTGGTCTTTGAAAAAAAATCGTCCAATAGTCTTTCAACCAGCGGCCATTGAATTGGAATAGCAAACGAATCCAATTTTCGGTTCAATGACTTTACAAATTGTTTAAAAAGTACAATGCCATGACGTTCAATAGCTGAAATGTTATCCGTAGAAATCAAATTTAGAATCCGATCTAAATGCACAGCTGGATTGTGGTTAATTTCAAAAAGCGAACGTACCAATGGGGAAGAGTCAAGAATTGACTCCGGCATTACATAAAATGATTTTAGGTCCTGGATCTGCTTTAGAATGTCGCGTGATTTCTCAAGTCCGCAAGTCGAGCCAATAAACTCATGTCTCAGGACTTTTTCGACCGTGGAGATTGTGAGTCTCTCCGTTTCTTTTTGAATTTGAACTATCTGATTCACAAATGATGCCAAGGCGGAATTTTTCAAGGAATAGCCCATGCTAATATTCACCGTCGGGATGTCAGGTGGCAATGAATGTAAGAGCGGAGTTAACAATTTCTCGTCACCAAGAACAACCGCCGCCGTGCCGTTCAGATTACCTTGGTTTCTTAGTTTGTCAAGCTCAACGCCGGTAATCTTGACTTGCTGAATATTCCTGCTGGTTCCTATGATAGTGATAGTCTTTTTATCCGTGGTTAGACGATCAAAAGAATCATTGGCTTTCTTAATATATTTTCTGATAAAGCTGCCTGCTTTATGTGTCGTGTTGCGTATATAATAATTATCATAGTCCCAGATGAGTTCCGCCTTCTTTTTGCGAACAAGCGCCTTGATGATCAATTCTTCGGAACGGCTGAGAGCATTGAGGCCGGCAAAACAGATTGTTTCGTAATCCAAGCCGTCTGAAAGCGCGTCAATATTTTCGGCAACTTGACGGAATACGAGGCCTGAATAGCATGATTTTTTGCTCAAGAGTATTTTTCGAAGTTCTGTATACACTTCGGACATAGTACGCCAAAAGTGTACTTGTTTCAGCTGATTATGTGTAAGTAGTTTAGGATCAGTTTGCCATAATTCTGCGGCACGAAGGTGATCGAGATTTTTAAAGAGTTTTGCCGCATCCAGAAGGTATAAATCTATATCACTGAAATCCCTTATGATAAAATCCGACCAGTCCAAGAAAGACTCAAAAGTAATTTCATTGTTATGTTTCTGAAGGAGGGTGAATGCCTCCAGCGCGATGTCGAAGTCATTGGATATCATCAGGCCCGAGGCTTGTTGCACAAATTCCTCGACCGTTAAAATAGTGGGAAGCCACGATGGAGATGAAACTTTGGACTGCAGTGAATACTTCAAATAGCGTTTAGCGCGTTGGGTTTGGAGGACGATGAGTGTGTTTTGAATGCGAGTTCTCTTCAGTAGTTGTTCCGCCACCGTATCTAAAAAAGTTATCATCAAATCCTTTGTACGCGTATGGGGTGTGTGTAAATCAAGAAAGCTTCGACGGGAGGAAGGCCCATCGTTGAAAGAGAGGATTTGTAATTGAGAATTTGATTTCGATGAGTGGGCGACTCTGAACCGGTCTTAAATTCAATGACCGTTGTCTTCTCGGGATAAAACTGAATGCGATCTATGCGCTTAATTTCTCCGTTAGAATCCAAAATCTCACGCTCAGTTTCTACAATGGATGAATCATTAAAAAAGGGGGCTATCTCTCGGTGCGTGATAAATGAATTTAAATCGGATCTAAGATTTTCCAACTCTAACTCATCTAATTCGCGCTTGCCGGCAATTTGTGATACCGATTCTTGCAATTGCCCAGCTTTTCTTATTTGTGATAGTGCTTCATGAAATAACAATCCGTAGCGACGATCGTCTTGATCATCAGACTGGATGCCGACTAGGTGCTCTTTTGAAAAGCATAATCCAAATCTTATGTCGGGCGTTCTTAACGGGGCTTCTGTTCTTGAAAAGTCAGGATTGCCAAACTCGTATTTTTGGGTGTCCGGACTCCAGGATCCATTGGAACTGAGATAGTGAAAGAAGATATGATTGATTTTCTTTATGTCCGACGGACTTTTCCGATTGCTGTCCAGCGGGTCTTCACAAAGCAAATACAGTCTGTCTTTGGCTCGTGTCATTGTGACATAGAGCAAATTAAGATTATCGAGCCTTTCGTTTTTTTCATGAGCCAACGACAACGCTTCAAATCGGGGTTCCTTTATTTTTCTGATCGTACTTATGGAAATCACGGAATTGGGAATCTTGAATTCGGGTAGCTCGACCCATATATCATCCTGACTATCCGTGAGGTCCCAGTTTGCAAATGGACAAAGTACAACTGGAAACTGGAGGCCTTTAGATTTATGAATGGTCATGACTTTAACGCCTCGTGCGGGAAGACTCAAATTGATTTTACTTTCGTCCCACCATGCCAGAAAATTGCCGGTATCGGGTCCATGTTTTGACTCAAAACTCAATGCAGCATCAAGAAATTGTAACACAAAGGGATTAGGTCCCCTTAGAAGCCCAAAGATCTCAACGAGAAATTCAACGGAAGTATAAAGCGGTTTGGTATAAAACGCCTGAAAGAAAGAGCGACCGACAAGTGCCTCAAAATACTGAATAAAATCGGATTGCGTCCGGCTATTCGTTAGAATGCGTAGATGGTCGATTGATTGCTGCGTAATTTCGAAGTAAAGATACAGCGAAGTGGCGCGAATGGATTTGTCTTCGGGTGTCGCCCGGTGACGTAAAATGGAGAGAAGAAATTGCACCTCGCGCGAGTTATTGAGTAATAACGATTCTTCCGAGACGACAGAAACTCCGTTTTTTATCAAGAAATCAGTAACATCCGAACATTGGCGATTTGTTCTGGTAAGGACCGCAATGTCATCCCAATCATAGTTTCCAGCTCTTGTACATTCGGTAACAATGGCCAAGGTCTTTGACAAATAGTCATTCAGAATACTTGTTTTGTCGCCGACCTTAGAGACAAATGAAATCTGGACATATCCCTCATTGTCAGAACGAGTAGGGGTTTGCTCAACATGCGAATAAACATTCCCAAAACTAAATTTGTCCCAACTGCAGACTGTCTTAAAAAAATCATTGTTAAATAGGACAATATGTTTTTGACTGCGATAATTCTCGGACAATATTTTCCGTTCAATGTTTCGCTCTAGTGCAACTTCATAGGCTAGGCCATTGACCTGATGATCCGGATCAAAAATTTTTGGCAATTGGACAAATTGCTCGAATTGACCTCCGCGGAAGCGATATATTGATTGTTTCGGATCACCGACGATCATATTGAACTGGTCGTAAGCAAGATTTTCATCAATGAGCGGCAGGAGATTGTGCCACTGCAAAAGTGAGGTGTCTTGAAATTCGTCAATAAGAATATGCTTATAACGGGCTGAAATGCGTTCATAAATAAAGCCGCTTGGTTCGTTTTTCAGAATTTCAAAAACTTTAGAATTGAAATCAGAGATATGTAAGAATCGTTCTCTTCTCTTAATGACCTCAAAAAGGCGGAAAATTTCGGGCAAAAGTCCCACACTGCTTATTTTCCTCAGTATACCGTGAAGGAGAAAATATTTGGGTTTCAGGCGTTCGATGAGAGCGTGCTTTGTTCGCAGAGAGTCTCTCAGTATGTCAATATTCTTGAACCTCTTAAAATGTTTGGTCCACCATTCATCATCCTCTACGGAAGTCTCCACCGTCTTGTTTGGCTTATCACGCCATTGGCTTTCGAAATACTTGCCCAAACCCCCGCCTCCATTACCATTATGGCCTAGTTGGCGAAACTCGATTCCGGCGTTCCGAATCTCTGACAAGGCCTCGGCCGCTATTGTTTCTATACTCTTCAAAACGGAATTGCGTTGACTACGGCAATTGTCGGATAGCGCCTTGAAGTCCTCCAATGAAAGATGCCGAATTCTGTCTAAAAATGGCCTTTTCGTCTCATCAAATATTTGTCCTATGAGCTCTCGGATTTCCAAATCAATATTCCAGCCACGTTCATCATCAATCTTTGATAGTGAAAAGCCGAGAAGGAATTGGTACAAAAGATCGTTTGTTTTGGCTTCGGTGAACAGTTCTTGAATCAGAAGATTTTTTACGCTTTCACTCTCAATTTCCACCTCAAAGTTGTAGGAGGCATTGACCTCGCGGGTAAAACCTCGCAAAATCGAATAGAAAAAACTGTCAATGGTTAAGATTGAAAAGTCGGAGTAATTGTGGATGATGTCCGTAAGCGAGGATTGCGCCTTTCGTTTGAGTTCGGCCGTATCAATCTTTAGCTCGTCGCACAAAGGCTCTAAAAATATGCATGGTTTTCCCTTGGCGATGTCGGTTAGTGTTTCTAAAACACGGTTCTTCATCTCCCAGGCCGCTTTGTTCGTAAACGTAATGGCAAGAATATTTCTGAAGTGGGAAGTGCTTCCTAAAATCAGTTTCAAATAGGCCAGCACCAGCGTAAACGTTTTTCCGGCTCCGGCTGAACTTTGATAAACGAGGAAGTTTTTTTTTGGGTTCACTGTAGTTTGATAATTACGACAAGTTGTTTATTTTAGTCTGTGAATTATTATTTGAAAAATCAATATTTCTCTTAGTGCAAAAGTTGATTATATATGGATGATCGGTGGATTGAATTGATCCGAATGGAACGATCCATGGATGAAAAGCGTTTCGTATTAGAAGAGTATGAACGCGGAATTATGGTATTGCAAGAAAAGGCAGTCAAGAAGTCGGCATCTTTATTGATTGAAATAGCGGTTCTCCAATCCCAAAAGAAGGAACTGTTAAAAATCGTCTCTGGTTCACAGGCCTTGAAACGCGAGAGAATGCTCCTGGGACTCGGATGGGCTAAGATTGCAAAAGTTGATGCTCGGCTTCTAAAGATCGTCGAATACGGCCTAAAATTGAAAGCCGAATTGAAATTGAAGACAAACGAAAGCGAAGTTGGCTCCGGAGCTGAATTGACAAATTTGCGTAATGAATATAAGATGCTCAGACAGGAAAAAATCGATAGTGACAAGATTTATAAAAAACTTCTCTGGACGGATTATAGAATTCTGGAGACCGAATGGGCGGAACAAAAGTTGATTTCGATCTCATCTAAATTAAAAACGTTAAAGTATAAATTGAAATTTGGAAGCCACATTCGCGTAGAAACACTTGCCGTCAGGAATTTGACCGAGAAGATATCGACGCTCGGATACTCGCGCACAGACCATGCTAAGGTCAAAGCTTCTATTTATGCATTGGCCGGAGTAAGTGTTTGAACTTCACTTGGTTTATTGCTCGCCGGTATTTGTGGTCCAAACACAAAACACGATTCATTTCTGTGATTTCCTCCATCGCTATGTCCGGCGTAGCCATAGGAACAGCGGCCTTGATCATTACGCTTTGTATTATGGCCGGCTTTAAGAATTCGCTTCAAGAGAAATTCATAGGGTTTGACGCGCACCTTCGTCTGAAGACATTTGAAGAGTCAGGCCTGATAAACAATTACCGCGAAACGGAGAGTCAACTTCGCAGTATTGAGGGCGTCAATAATATCTCCCCTTATATTGAAAAAGAGGCGATGATTCGATCGTCTTTTGCGACGGATGGAGTTTTGATTAAGGGAGTATTGGCCAATAAAGCCGATAGTGTTCTGGCTATTTCTAAGCATATCGTAGCCTTAGCGGATACCGTAAAAGGGTTTGGTCTTCAAAAAAGACACGATAAAAACCTGCCGGAGATCTTAATTGGGCAAAAGTTGGCCGAACGGCTCAAAGTGAAAGTCGGCGATAAAGTTACGGTATTTATTCTGCAGAGTACATTGGCCTTCGTTCAACAGCCAACCGTGAGGCAATTTAAAGTCGCATACATCTATAGAAGCGGTTTGGCAGAGTACGATAATGTGTTGGCTTACATTCACCTCGAAGAAGCTCAAACACTTTTTCAATACGGGGACTGTATTTCCGGATTTGAAATCAGTGTGAAAAGCCTGGATGAGACGAATGCTGTTTCCAAGGATATTAATTCAAAGTTCACGTATCCTTTGTATTGTAAAACTTGGCAGGAAAACCACCGAAATTTATTTGGTTGGCTCGAGAGCAATAATTTTGTCATGTTCATAATTTTTAGCCTGATACTCATGGTTGCCGCGTTCAACACCATCGGCACGCTGTTCATCATTGTGATTGAAAAAACGAAAGAAATCGGGATACTAAAGGCAATGGGCGCTACAAAAGGTACGGTTCGACAGATTTTTTTAAGAAATGGAATTTGGATCGGAGTTATTGGCGCGCTTGGAGGCTCAGCGCTCGCTCTATTTTTGTGTTGGATTCAATTGGAATTCAGGATCATTAGCCTCAAATCGGATGTATACTTCATGGACACCGTGCCGATTGAATTGCATTGGTATTACTTTGTCTTGGTTTCTGTGGTTTCAATATTTTTATGCGCTGCAGCGGCTTTGATTCCGGCGCGTCGTGCCGCGAGTCTTGACCCCGCTCAAGCGATACGTTACGAATAGTTTAGTATGCCTCTAGAATTCTGGATTGCCATCAAATATCTCAAACCGCGCCGTGATCACTTATTTATCACCGTGATCAACGCCATCTCCGTATCCGGAGTGCTCCTGGGAGTAATGTCCGTTTTAATTGTCCTGACTGTTCTCAATGGCTTTGAACGGGAAGTCAAGTCTCGTTTTGTGGGATTCGATGCGCATATAAAAATTAGAGCACCAAATGAAGTCGGATTCGGCAGTTACGACTCCCTCATGAAGGAAATGGCCTTGAATAAGCAAATAGAAGGGTTGTCGCCGTTTATTTTGGAGAAGGCGATGATTACAAGCAGCCGTGGTCAACGGGTTAGTTTTATAAAGGCAACCTACGCGAAAACTATAGCTTCGGTAACACGTCTTGAACGAAACATGGTCGATGGTGAATTGGAGTTTTCAACGGATGGAAGCTATCCCGGAATCGTGATAGGGCTTGCCTTGGCGCTGAATCTAAGTGCTCAGGTTGGTGACACGGTGACGATTATTAGTCCCGCCGGGGTTACGGGTCCTTTTAACACGCCGAAGGCAAGACGTTTTAAAATTACGGGACTTTTTCGAACCGATATGTTCGAATACGATAATGCATACGCGTTTATTGAACTGACCGAAGGGCAGACTTTGTTTGAATTAGAAGGACAGGTTAACGGAATTGATGTCTGCATAAACGCCCTCGAAGAATCTTTTGTGCAGGCTGAACGTATGCAACAAAACGTCGGACAGGGTTATGTCGTCGAAACGTGGTATGATCAGCATCAAGATCTGTATGCCGCCATGAAAATGGATAAATGGGGATCCTTGATATTATTATGTCTGATCATCATCGTTGCTGTTTTTAATATAGTAAGCACGTTAATAATGGTGGTGATGCAAAAAACAAAGGAAATAGGAATTCTGAAATCACTGGGCGCCACCTCCAATTTTATTTCACGAATATTTTTGTGGCAGGGCGGAATCGTAGGCGGTCTGGGAATATTTTTTGGATTCCTCTTTGGGTTTACTATTTGCTACTTACAAATTACGTTTGGTTTCATTAAATTGCCCGCGGATGTTTTTTTTCTGGATGCATTGCCGATGGAAATGATGGGGTCCGATTTCGTTGCGGTTTTCATTATTGCGGTTTTTCTTTGTGTTGGTTCAACCGTCTACCCTGCCCGCAAGGCCTCTCAATTCTTACCGGTAGAAGCCATAAAGGTCTAATGATACGTTTTGTCTTAATACTTGTGACGCTTTCAACGATGGCATTTGCGCAGCGTGATCGATTCTATGTACTGACCTATAAATTTTCTAATGCGCAGAAGTCCCGTATTTCCATGACGGTTTACAAGAATTTATCCGTCAATTCACCGAATTATCACAATTCGACGTATCAAGAAATAGCTTTCGATATCTACCAGGAAGTAATGCATGTGGATGAAGAGGGCATTGCAGAATCGAACGTCAGATTTGAGTTAACCAAAAACACATTAAACGGTCAGGATCTGACGTACAAAATGGCCAACTATTTTGCCGGGGACGGTTTCATCCTCAAATACGATCGTCATGGAAACGTCCGTGATATGGAATACGCGAATAGCCGTGATTTGCCAAAAGCAAATTTTGAAAAGGCGGCACAGCGGCTAAAGCAGGTTTATATTACTTTGCCGGATCATCCAATTAAAATCGGGGATAGCTGGGACATTCGTCTGGGTGAAGGAGTGGAGTCCATCGTCGAGGACCTAAAGATTGCCAAGCCTGAAATTTCCGGTAAGTATACGCTGACGAGTGTTGACCGCAATGTGGCAACCATACAAGTGAGAACGGATATCGCGGGAACTGGAAAATTCGAGACGATGGAGCTCAATTATATCCTTCGTGTTGACGGAAAAATATATTTTGATATTTCAAGCGGTCAATTGATAAATGGCAATATTATAACCGAAGTGGTCTCGGAATCGGGCAACGTGAAACAAAAGATAGAGTATTCAGGCTCGATTTCTTCCAATTTCAATTTTGAATAAAATGGTAGTAAGAGGGTTGGGACTATGATGCTCATTCGTGCTGAAAATATTCATAAATCGTATGCGATGAAAAATGGAGAACTGCCGATATTGAAGGGTATTGATCTTGAAATATTGGAAGGTGAGTTGGTGACGATAGTTGGGCCTTCCGGTGCAGGAAAAAGTACATTGCTTCACATATTAGGTGCCCTTGACAAGCCTTCAAAGGGAGAAATTCACTTTCTAAACGAAAAAGTTTCTGGAATGCACGATGTTCAGATGGCGAAATTGAGAAATAAGCATATCGGATTTGTTTTTCAGTTCCATCATTTACTGCCCGAATTCAGCGCGCTTGAGAATATTATGATGCCGGCCCTCATTGCCGGGAACAAAATCGATTCGGCAAAAGATTATGCGCAGGAGCTTCTATCGCGCGTAGGTCTGTCGGACCGGGCTACACATCGTCCTTCGGAATTGTCCGGAGGCGAGCAGCAACGCGTTGCGGTCGCACGTGCACTCATGAATAAGCCCAAGATTGTGATGGCGGATGAACCATCCGGTAACCTCGATCGTCAAACCAGTGAAAATTTGCACGATTTGCTGTTTGAATTATGCGAGACCCATAAGCAGACTTTTCTGATTGTCACGCACAATGAAGGTCTGGCAAAACGTTCGCACCGAATGATCAATATGTTAGATGGTCGGATCGTTTCATAGCGGATGTTTACTTTTTTCAACAGTATTCTGCTCTCGGCCTTTGCCCTTGCGTTGATCCCGATATTGATTCACTTTTTCAATCGGAAAAAATCAAGGCTGGTACCCTTTGGAAGTATCACCTTTCTTAGATCACTTCAAAATCAAAAAATAAAGCGTCTCAAGATTCGGCAAGTATTGCTGCTGATTTTGCGTACTCTTTCTTTGATTTTACTGGTGATTGCCTTCGCGCGTCCGCTCATACGGTGGGATGGAAATGGGAATATTGAAGCGCATTCGCCGACGTCGGCTATTCTTATTCTGGATAATTCCGAAAGTACGTCCTATCGATCCGATAAGGGACGAGTACTTGATCGGATTACCTCCAAAGCCACAGAGATTCTTGATTATTTGAGAGAAGGTGACGAGGCAACAATTCTAACGACTTCGGGGGCCAAGAGAATGGGGTTCACTGGTCGTTGGGCGGAACTTAAAGCATTTGCAAAAGAAGCTGTGACAGAGACGGAGATGTCGTTTGAGTGGAATTCAATTTTTGAAGAGGTGGATAACGTATTGAAGACAGCACGTCATGTAAACCGTGAAATTTACTTTCTAAGCGACTTTCAGGCGAGTAATTTTAAGGAAACGAGAGTCAAACATGATTTTCCAGTCGCTTCTGTATTTGGGATCAATTGCGCCGATGATAACGTCACGAATATTGGGATCCGTGATGTCGAAGTGTTGACAAAAATTATTGAAAAGGACAAACCTGTCGATATCCAGTTCACAATCAAGAACTACAGTAAATTCTCAACGGGCGATGTATCCCTAAACGTTTATCTGGAAGGGAAGCGCGTCGCGCAAAATAGCCTCACCATTCGACCACTTGATGAGGTGCATTTGACAACGGTCATTTCGCCAAAACAGAACGGGTTTCTAAATGGCTTTGCTGAAATCGACGACGATGCACTTTTACCGGATAATCGGAGATACTTTACTCTGGATGTTCCGCAGGAAATAAACGTTCTGCTGTTGGGAAGTTCGAGAGATAGTGAATTTCTGAAATTAGCCCTAAAGCCTGACCCCGCTTCGACCGCAATAAAAATTCGTGAAACTTCTACGCTTTATTCGCCGGATGCAGCTGCGAGTGATGTCATAATTCTAACCGAAGGATTTTCGTGGGAAACAGAGAAGGCTTCCATTCTTGAATCGTTTGTGAAGAGAGGTGGCGGTTTGATGATCTTTTTGGGTGGCCGAACTCCCACGACCGAATTTAATAGTCACAAGAAATTCAATACTGGCCAAATATCAAAATTGGCCATTGGAGCTACTTCCGGTAGCGCCATTGAGTGGTTCAAAATTGACCGGTCGCATCCCATTTTGGCGGCCATTTTTGACAATCAGAAGAAAATCGTATCACCTTTATTCAATACGTATTATCAAATGACGCCTTTCACCGGCAAGAGTATTATCGGCTTCGGCTCAAACGAGGATTTTTTGAGAGAGTCGACTTTGGGAAGCGGCAAAATTTTGCTTTTTACATCCTCTCTTGACCCCGAATGGAATGATTTTGCACTTCGTGGCGTCTTTGCGCCCATGATTCATCGTTCGGTTTATTATCTGAGTCTCAAGGATAAGGCTGCTAACAGCTATTTTACTACGGGCGACCCGATTCGACTCAATGTTCCCAACTTACCGTCATTACGGATTAAGAATGTAAACTCCGACTTTGAGATTATTCCAACTGTAAAAAAACGTGGGGACCGGTCGGAAATTTCAAGCGCCGGCATTCTTCAATCCGGGGGCTACAATGTCCATCAAAACGGCCGCGCTATTCAGTCTCTGGTGGTAAATGTACCTCCTTCCGAAAGTGATTTGTCTCCAATTGACGTTAGTGTTGCGGTTAGTAATGCTCAATATGTTAAAGCTGCAGAACCGCTCGAAAAAGTAATTTTGCAATCGAGAAATGGAAGCGAAGTGTGGAAATGGTTCTTAGCAATAGCGCTTGTATTATTAATCTGCGAACTCTTGATTGCGCAATCTGGAAATGGTAACTTCAAGTGGCCACATTACAAAAGCAGGTAATATGATAAAAATATTTGGTGATAACGATATTGCGGGTTGGATAAAATATCTTTCCGAAAAAATCATTCAGGGAAATGCCGAGGGCGCAAATCTTGTAATAATTGGCATGCGTACGCGAGGGGAGTTCATTGCGCGTAGAATTCAAAAGCTAATTGCTGACAAGACGGGACGGGAAATTCCGCTGGGAATTCTAGATGTGAGTTTTTATCGGGATGATACAAGGGCGAAGCTGAAACAACCGGTGGTTCAAAGTACTCAAATTCCATTTGATTTGACGGATAAACGAATAATTCTCGCGGATGACGTGATATTTACAGGCCGATCTGTTCGTGCTGCTCTTGATGGAATAATGGATTTTGGACGTCCGGCTAAAATCGAGCTGGCGGTTCTAATTGATCGAGGAGGCAGGGAATTGCCGATTGAACCAACTTATCTTGCTCACAAGGTGATCCTAAGATCAAACGAAGCGATAAAAATCCACCTCCAAGAGTTCGATTCCGACGAGGGTGTTTACCAGATAGAGTGTTAATTCATCAACGAGTCGACTTTATCTAAAAGGACATCAAATGCATAGGGTTTTTGGATGGCTATTGTGAAATCGCTTTGCAACACATGTACACTTGCAAAATCGACACCCGATGTTACGATAACCGGGAAATGAGAGCCCCGAATACGACGGATATTTTTCAACAGTTCTTTGCCATCCATTAAGGGCATCATGATATCGGTAATAACGAGATCATAAGAGTTTTCGGACATGGCTTGCATGGCTTCCTGCCCGTTTTCAACGCACGAGACAGAATAGTTGACAGATTTTAGGACCTCAGATGTGATGAATCGCGTGTTCAAATCGTCTTCTACAACTAAGATTTTCTTCATTGGATTCCTATCGTAATTTTGTCGGGCATAATTAGATACTCAATTCCCATCAAAGCGGTCATTTTTTTTGGATTGAGTTATCAATAACAACGTAGTTTGTGACGAAGATCACACAAATATACGTATGATAGAAATTTTCTAGGGGACTATAAGGCTAGAAATAAAAGAAAACTACTTCAAAATAGCCCGCAGGAGATTTAAAAATTCACGGCCATCGTTTTGAACAAGTCTGAAGTTTTTATAAGCGCTCTTATACGCCGGGTTTATTTCGTAAGCCTTTTTAAAGGCGGTCATAGCTTTCAAAAAGAGATTCCGGCACTGGATCAGGTAAACGAGGCCGAGTGAATTGTGAAGATCGGCGTAGTTTTGATTCTCTTCAATGGACCTTTCCAGCTCAAGTCTATATTTTGCTATTATTTTCTCGTCTTTTCCGGCGCCGCCAAATAGGAATTTTAGATAGAAACCATGAATCGTTTCATCAAGACTGGGTTTCTGAATCGCATCCTTGACTTCCAGTATTGTCTCAATGGCCTGCGCGATAGAATTGGTTGAGACCAATTTCGTTATCTTTTCGAACCGAAAGGTGTAAAATCGATACGATGCAAATTCCGGATTCGTAATCAGCGTTTTATTAAACATGTCCAATACATATTTGATTCGCTCGGCCTGCTCCGGAAGTCCCGTACCCTGATCGGCATTGAGCAGACTTTCAAGATAGGTAATGGCTGTGTTCAAATAGACAATGATATAGTTGGGGTTGATGGCAATGGCCGCCTGATATTCCACGAGCGATTCGGAAAACATCCTGGCCTTGCCGTACGCAAATCCAAGATTATTTCGCACGTCAGGAAATTGTGGTTTCAGATCACGTCCGCGCTTCAAGATATTTATCGCATCCTGGTAGGCACCCTTTTGAATAAATGCATTCCCAAGATGATTATAGGACTCAATATGATCGGGCTCCTTCTTGATGATGTATTCAAACTCAACAATAGCTTCATCGACGAAGCCTTTGCGCAAAAACAATAGGCCAATCTTAATATTTGATAACGTATGAGTCGTTGTGCGTATTTTATCACGCATGAAAAAGAGAAGCTCGACTTCCCATGATATTTCATGATGATGAGTCTTGACATGCTCACGAAAATCTTCTTCCGTGAAGTGTTTTGGGGCGTCTGAAATTTTTTTCTTTACAACCGAGATTATTCGGCCGGCTTCAAATATTTCAGATTGAATTAATAGCTCGCTAAAAGAACCGGATGTTTGAATGTGAAAAATTTTTCCACCCGCGTATACATTGCTGTTGATACCCACTTGTTCCATAATTCAACCCATTTATAATTTTACCGCCCGTGAGAACTTATCAACGTAGTCAAAATAGATACTTTTGACAAGAAAAAATTGGCGAACTCTCTTAATTTTTTTGAAAAGGTCGATATTTTCTATATATTCATAAAATCACTTTTTAGGGAGTTTTGCGACATCGTATGACTAATATTTCTTCCAAAGAAATTCGTAAACAGTTTATTGAATTCTTTGAATCAAAAGGACACAAATTCGTTCCTTCGGCACCGGTTGTGCCTGCGGATGACCCAACGCTTCTATTCACAAACGCGGGAATGAATCAATTTAAGCCAATCTTTTTGGGCGTCGAGAAACGCGATTATACGCGCGCGGTCAATTCACAAAAATGTATTCGGGTAAGCGGTAAGCATAATGACCTTGAAGAGGTTGGTCACGATACATACCACCATACTTTTTTTGAAATGCTTGGCAATTGGTCATTTGGTGATTATTACAAGAGCGAAGCCATAGCTTGGGCCTGGGAACTTTTTACATCCGTTTGGAAGTTGCCGAAAGATCGTTTGTACGCGACTGTTTATAAAAGCGATGAAGAAGCGGTCGAATTGTGGACCCGTGGAACCGATATAGATCCCTCTCATATTTTGAGGTTTTCAGAGAAGGATAATTTCTGGGAAATGGGCGATACCGGACCTTGTGGGCCATGTTCAGAAATTCACATCGACCTGACCGCCACCGGTAATGGAGGAAAACTTGTCAACTCCGGAAACCCTGAAGTTATTGAGCTGTGGAATTTGGTCTTTATTCAGTTCAACCGAAACGCCGATCGTACTCTCACTGAATTGCCCGCAAAGCATGTGGATACAGGCGCCGGTTTCGAGCGCGTAGCTCGTGTTCTGCAAGGAAAAAGTTCCAACTATGACATCGATCTATTTGCCGAGATTATTGCCGGCATCGAACGGGAAGTTAAATCCAAGTACGCGGGCCATCCGAGTCCGGAAGCATTTCGGGTGATTGCCGATCACATTCGAATGCTCACGTTTTCAATTACGGACAGCGCCATTCCGGGTAATGATGGACGGGGCTATGTATTGCGACGAATCCTGCGACGGGCCGCAATGTATGGCCGCAAACTTAACATGCACGAACCCTTTATTTACAAACTGGTAGGCGACGTTGTTACAGCCATGGGCGATGCGTTTCCTGAAATCAAAGCACGCCGAGAATTTGTTGAAAAAACGATCAGAAACGAAGAGGAGGGATTCAATAAAACCTTGGATCGTGGAATCGAGCTTTTTGATGATATCGTCAAAAAAATGGGGAGCGACAAACGCATTTCGGGCCCGGACGTATTTAAGCTCTACGATACGTTTGGCTTTCCGGCTGATATGACTCGAGTGATGGCGACAGAGCGGGGACTGGATATCGATGAAGAAAAATTTGAAGAGGAAATGGCGGCGCAAAAAAAACGGTCTCGGGAAGAAGGGAAAAAAATATTCATCAATAAAGATGTGAAGTGGATAAATCTATCAAAGGATCAGAAAACTGCCTTCTTGGGCTACGATACACTTGAATCGAGTTCAAAATTGATCAAATACTATCGTACGGGCGAAGTAATGCAATTAGTTTTTGATCAGACACCGTTTTATGCGGAATCTGGTGGGCAAGTGGGCGATCAGGGCTTTGCAAGAATAGGCGACCGATCGTTTGAAATATGGGATACGCAAAAAAATGGGGATCATGTCATTCATTACGCCGATGACGTGGAAATAATCGAAATTAGCGAGGGTGGGGCAGCACTTCAAGTATCACCCAATCACCGCCTGTCAACCATAAAAAACCACACGGCGACGCATTTGCTTCACTCGGCTCTTCGATTGGTTTTAGGTACACATGTCCATCAGGCCGGATCGGTCGTTGAACCGTACCGATTGCGCTTTGATTTTTCGCATAATGATAAGATCTCGGCGGATGAAATTTATAGAATTGAAAGTATGGTTCAGGAAAAAATATTTGAAAACATAACCCTCCAGCACCATCGAAATATCCCCATCGCGGAGGCGAAAAAATTGGGCGCTCTTTCATTTTTTGGCGACAAATATGGTGATTTTGTCAATATTGTTCAGTTTGGGGAATACAGTAAAGAATTTTGTGGCGGAGTTCATGTTCCTTTTACAGGGCGAATTGGATTTTTTAAAATTGTATCCGAATCAAGTGTCGCGTCGGGAGTTCGCCGGATAGAAGCCATCACGGGGTCGATTGCCGAGGAGTTCTTTAGGGAGGAGTCGCGCATCACAGAAAAAATACGCCATACCCTTAATTGTAAGTCCGGCGAGATTGCGCATAAAATTGACCATTTATTGAGCGATAAGAAATTGCTCGAAAAAGAGCTGACGGAACTGCGACTGCAAAGTGTGACGGCCAAATTGGATGAGCTGGTCTCATCGGCAAGGGAATCGGCCGGCTTCAAAGTTGTTTCGGCTAAACTCGATTTGCCGCCGGGAGTTGATTTGCGCTCGGTGGGAGATAGTCTTCGTGAAAAATTGAGAACAGGAGTGGGGCTATTAGTTTCGGACTTGCAAATGGTGTGTGTAGTTACCGATGACTTGATTCGCGATAAAAAATTGAATGCCGGTAGCCTAGTTAAGGAAATCGCAAAAATAGCCGGCGGCAGCGGGGGAGGAAAGCCTCATTTGGCAACGGCCGGGATCAGAGATATTTCAAAAGTCAGTGAAGTTATTAATGCAGTCTACAATTTGGTAAAATAGAATGCCTCACAAAAAAAACTTAAAGCCGTCCCATAAGCATGAACCTGCGGAGAGTGATCAGTCTATAAAGCACAATACAAAAATTGTATTAGCGACATCGGGGCGCATTAAAAAATTCCTTGAAAAAGTCGGCAATAAGAAAGAATCGATACGGGAAGCACGCAGTAATATTGAACAAGCGCCAAAACCATCGCATAGCCTTATGGTCAGTATTTCGGGAATTCGGGGTATTATTGGCGAAAGCCTGACTCCGGAAATTATTGCCAAATATACAACCGCGTTTGCGATGTGGACCAATTCGGGTACTATCGTAATCGGCCGCGATTCTCGCGTTAGCGGAGAAATGGTTAAAGCTATCGTGACAGGCTCGCTAATAGCGACCGGGTGCAAAATAATTGATATTGGTATTGCTTCAACGCCAACTATTGAAATCGCTGTCAAAAACCTTAAAGCACATGGCGGGATTGCTATAACAGCCAGCCACAACCCCATTCAATGGAACGCGCTAAAACTAATTGGCCCTGAGGGAAGATTCTTGTCGGAATCTCAACTTGGTGAATTTCTTGAAATTGTCCGGCGCGACGTGGCGGAGTTGGCGCCCTGGGATCGCCTGGGCAAGGTCCAGTTTTATGACCACGCTGCAGACGATCATATCAATCGCATATTGAATCTTGCGTACCTTGATCTTGAGAAAATACGCGCACGGCGATTCAAAGTCGTGCTGGATTGTATTAATGGCGCCGGTGGCGTGATGGTGCCTCGCCTCTTGACGGAACTTGGATGCGAAGCGATAATCCTCAATGAGGAGCCGCACGGGATATTCCCTCGTAACCCCGAGCCAACGATGGAGAATCTTAAAAGCCTTGAAGAGGCCGTACTCAAACACGGCGCGGATATCGGATTTGCAATCGATCCGGATGTAGACCGTTTGGCGCTTGTATCGGAAAAGGGAGATGCCGTCGGAGAGGAATGGACCCTTGCCGTTGCCGCCTCCGCAGTCTTATCTCGAAAAAAGGGTGATGTTGTGGTTAACGCGTCAACAACGATGGCAATGGATGACGTGTGTAAGAAATTTGGTGTCGTCTGTCATCGGACAAAAATAGGCGAAATAAACGTCTCAACAAAAATGGAATCAATTGGAGCTGTTTTTGGCGGTGAAGGCAATGGTGGCGTCATACTGCCCGAGATTCATCTTGGTCGCGATGCGAGTACAGGTATTGCACTTGTTCTTCAGTTTTTGCTGGATTCAGGTGAGTTGTTTTCAAATGCGATAAAACAGATCCCGTCTTACGTCATGCAAAAAGATAAAATCGAACTGCGGAATATTGATGCCGAAGAAGTTTTAGAAAAAATCATTTCGGCTAATAAAAGTCATAAAATTGACACTACGGACGGCGTAAAGATAATTTTTGAGAATTCATGGATTCATTTCCGGAAATCGAATACGGAACCCATTCTTCGCATCATAGCGGAAGCTAGAAGCAAAAACGAACTAAATTCATTGATTAATTCGTTTACTTCGTATTTCAAGTGATATACATTTATGTCCATTATAGTTCAAATAACCAAGGAGATATCAAATGAAGAAGATACTGGTCATTGCGGCGGTCGTGTTACAATCGGCCTTTGCGCAGGCGCCTGAGTGGGTCGATAATCCGGGATCCTTTTCCAATGAGTATTTTGTTGGCGTTGGCGTTGCCAAAGACTCCAAGGTCGACAAGGCGCGCGATAAATCGGCGAAAAAAGCGAGAACAGGAATTGAAAAAATGCTAAAAGAAAAATATCCTAAAAAAGACATCAAAACCGCGATGGCATCATTCACAGTTGAAAGCTATTATCAGGATCCCTCCACCAAGTATTATTACGCGCTGGGGCTCCTGCCAATTGAAACCCTTGATAAGAACTACGCGGCCCAAAAGAAGATGAATCGTGCTCGTGGAGCGGCCATGGATGCTGTATCCATGCTCAATGCTCAAACTAAGAATCCCGATGTTGTCATTATGGGTGTTGATGAAGATACGGAGGACTAGTGATAAGTTTTATGATTTGATAAAAATGTAAAAGCGGATGTAAACCATCCGCTTTTTTGTTGTCTAAAAATAAAAAAAACAACAAAAAAACTTGACAAATCGTAGTGTTTAGTATATATTTGCCACGCATTTGGATAACTCTATATTTTTTATAGGTTTTCATAGTTAAATCTAATGAAAACTATAGGTTTTTGAAAGAGTATTCAAACAGAAAATAGGCTATTGAAGGATAATTCTTGGTAGTTATTGATATTTTTTTGGCCAGTTCTTTTACATAGATGTCTATTTATTTGCGAGAGTAACTCAATTGGTAGAGTACCTGCCTTCCAAGCAGGATGTCGCGAGTTCGAACCTCGTCTCTCGCTCAGCTAAGCGAAGCAGGATCTTGTCCGAGAATCAGGAGACCATGTCTCTCGCTCAATTAAGTCGGCCTGTGTAGCTCAGATGGTTAGAGCGCGTCCTTGGTAAGGACGAGGTCATCGGTTCGATTCCGATCTCAGGCTCAGAGTGATTAAACCGGAACCTATAAATTAGGAGAAGAAAATGGGTAAGGAAAAATTTAACCGTTCAAAACCCCACTGCAATGTGGGAACGATCGGACACGTAGATCACGGCAAGACGACCTTGACCGCGGCGATTACGATGGTGCTGGCGCAAAGAGGTTTTGCAAAGCTCCGCTCGTAC
>JANNSF010000316.1:0-4277 GCA_031402315.1 bacterium
TCTCGATTGAAAAAAACAGTAATTGAATTGATGCGCGATAAAAAACGCCTTGCCGATATGGCTTCCCGGTCGAGTGAGCTAAGCAAGCCCGATGCCGCGCGAGATATTATTAATGGACTGGAAAAAATGCTGACAGCATGAAATCCCAAGTAAAAAAAATTCATTTTGTCGGAATCGGCGGGATCGGCATGAGCGGATTGGCCGAAGCCATGTCGCTGCAGGGATTTGAAGTTTCGGGCTCTGACAAAAGTCGTTCTGAAATTACGGATCGCCTCGAATCCATAGGTATAAAGTTTTTTGAAGGTCATGATGGAAAAAATTTCACCGCGGACATGTTGGTCTATTCATCGGCCGTCGACGTCTCCAATGCGGAACTGTTGGAGGCTCAAAAACTAGGCGCCCTTTGTGTCAAACGCGCCGAGCTTTTGGGTGAAATGATGCGTGGTAAAAAAGGAATTACGGTAGCGGGAACACATGGTAAAACCACCACCAGTGCTATGATCGGCATGATGCTTGAACAGGCCGGACTTGATCCGACCATGTTCATTGGAGGCATCGTTAATCAACTTGGAACCAATACACGTCTTGGGAACGGAGACTATTTAGTCGCAGAAGCCGACGAATACGATCGCTCGTTCTGGACTCTGTTTTCGCACATTGCGGTGGTTAACAATATTGAA
Organism: bacterium; assembly: GCA_031402315.1. Classification (GTDB taxonomy): domain Bacteria; phylum CLD3; class CLD3; order SB21; family SB21; genus JANNSF01. Next base: position 681 of record JANNSF010000316.1, read on the forward strand.
TCCGATCACTTGGATATTTATGTCGACGAGACGGACATTCAGGATGCTTTTGTGCAATTTTCCAATCAAACGTCTTTGTTTGGAACCGTCATAATCAACGCGGATGATCCGGGTACCCTTTCTATACGCAAAAAGATAAATAGAAACGTAAAAACATTTGGAATTTCCCCACAAGCCGATATTCGAGGCTCCATAACTTCCCAAAAGTTTTGCGACATCCAGTTTGATGTATTCCGGCGCCATGAGAAACTAACCACGATGAGTATTTCGCTCAATGGAAAACACAATGTATCTAACGCGTTGGCATGCATCGCCGTTGGCTTAGAGCTGGAAATTCCGATAGAAAAAATAGCCATGGCGTTGAAGACCTTTCGCGGGACGGGGAGACGCTTTGAGGTATTGGGTCAATACAAAGGAGCAACCATGGTGGATGACTACGCGCATCATCCGACCGAAATCGTCGCAACGCTTACGGGCGCGCGCGACGGCGTCGGCCACGCACGACGTATCATTGCTGTTTTTCAGCCGCATCTCTATTCAAGAACGCGCGACTATCTTGGGGACTTTGCTAATGCCTTTGGCGCCGCCAACGAAGTTATCCTCACCGACATTTATGCCGCCCGTGAGAAGCCGCTGGACGGTGTAAGCGGACAAAAGCTATTTGAGGCCACGAAAAAAAATCATTCCCATGTAATGTACGAAGCCGATAAAAGGAATCTTGGAAAAAAAATAACAGAAATCATACACGATGGTGATTTGGTGATTACCATGGGCGCAGGAGACATCACACAGGTAGGACGAGAATTGGTTCGATCATGAGTGGTGTTTCGGAGATTCGAAAATTTTTGAGAGGCAGTTATGTTGAAAAAATATCGCTTAAGGAAAAAACATGGTATCAAATCGGCGGTCCATGCGAAGCGTATTGCAAACCGGTGGATGCCGAAGACCTGGCCGAATTAGTTCGCTTCTGCGAAAAATGTTCTTTGCCATTTTTTTTACATGGAAAAGGCAGCAATCTCCTTATTAGTGACGCAGGAATACCGGGCGTTGTTATTGATCTGACCGAAGGCTTGGATACGCGTGAATTTTCGGGCCAACATGTGAAGGTGGGCGCCGGTGCTTTTATGCCCAAGTTTTCTTTGGAGTGTGAAAAGCAGGGGCTGTCCGGAATCGAAATGTTTGCGGGTATTCCGGGAACCCTTGGTGGTATGATTCGAATGAATGCCGGTTGCCACGGGCGTGAAATTTTTGATGCGATTGAAAGCGTTGAAATAATGGAGCATGGTAAGCGCAAAATGGTGGATCGATCAGAAATTGAAGTCCATTATCGTCACGTACCTATGTTCGATGATGGTAAGAAGATAATTCTGGGCGCTACGCTTCGACTCGACGAAGATCGTGCTGTTACTATTGCGAAACGCCGGAAAGAATATATGGAAAAGCGTCGATTGACGCAGCCCATTAATTTGCCGAGCACCGGCAGTGTATTCAAAAATCCAAAACACGATCACGCGGCACGGCTTATTGAGCAGGCAGGGCTTAAAGGATTCAAAATTGGTGGCGCTCGTGTTTCGGAAAAGCACGCCAATTTTATTGTAAATGAAGGCGGTGCTAAAGCCGAGGATGTATTGGCCATAATGAAACATGTAAGAAAAACGGTTATCGAAAAATACGACGTGACGTTGGAACTCGAAGTGCAGTTTGTTGGTTTTGAAAAAAATGAAATAGAAGAAGTGGTGGCGAAGGTTCCTTAGAAATGACCCGCTGCAATATTTGGTGTGAGAAGAGAATGAAAAACGATGATTAGAAATAAGAGAAGCACAACCCAGGTGGATTTATTTAAAGAAGATATACTCTCCGAAGATCCATCCTATTTAAAAGCGGATGAAAAGCCTCCCGCAAAAGTTGAATTTGCGCGAACAATGAATACACCCGTCTTGCAGGGCCAATTTAACGGCACGGCAAGCGAGGACCAATCGACCACTAAGGATGCGGTAAAAGAAATTTTACTGAAACCGCATGATGCTGCGATTCAACATGAATCGGTCGAAGAGAGTCGAACGCTTCCCGTCGCCGAAGACTCTGAAAAAGAAAAGACATCGACGACGACGATTCGAACGAAAGTAAAATCAAAGATAATCAATCGCGATTTTTCCGATGGATTCTACCTCACGGAAGCCGAGCGCAAGAAGCAGCAGATGGATAAGGCGGATGCGCGGCGGGACCGGAAAAAATATCGTTTGCGACTCAAACTTGCGACGGTAGGAATTTTGTCGTTCTTCTCGCTTGTATTGTGGAATTGGCAAGAGTGGGTTGTGGATTCACCCCTCTTTGTGGTTCGAAATATTTATGTTCAGGGCGCCACAATCAGCCGCAAAGACGAAATTATTGAGGCTGCCGCAATTGAAGATGGAAGAAGATTGGCCGACGTAAACCTATCCGGCACGGCAGACCGCATAAAGAAGAATCCTCTGTTTCAATCGGTCGCCGTCAGCCGTCAGTACCCATCCGCTATTGTCATCCGCGTTGAAGAACGAAAACCCTTTTGTTTTGTGGCGACGGATGATTTGTATTCTACGGATGCAGAAGGTTTTGTACTGCCGAAATTTAAGGCGCGCATGATTTACAATTTGCCCATTATTTCGGGCGTCCACGGTGCTGCAATTCCCGGAAAAAAACTCAAATCGGAAAAACTAGATGCCGCGCTCAATTTTCTGCGCGTCGTCAAGCAGCAAGACGATGCTCTCTATTATGATATTTCTGAAATTACTATCGCGAAAGATAAGATGATCGTCTTCTTAAGTTCAATCCATGTTGGATTTGTGATCGACCATAAAAATATCGATCGGACAGCACTGTATCTGGGTTCGGCGGCGGATTACTTTCACCAAAGAGAATTGCCAAAAGAAGTAAATCAAGTTGATCTGCGCTACGACGGACAAATTTTTGTAAGAAAATAAATTAAGAGGTGTGTTTATGAAAAGTCATATTGTGGTTGGGCTCGATATTGGAACCACGAAAATTGCGGCACTCATTGCCGATGTGGGTGGAAAAGAATTTAAGATCATCGGCGTTGGCACATGCCCTTCGGTTGGGCTCAAACGCGGTATGGTTGTTAATATTGAACACACGGTGGAATCGATTAAGAAGGCTATGCAGCAAGCCGAACTTCAAGCCGGTGTGAAAGCCGTATCGGTTTACGTTGGCATCGCCGGAGACCATGTGCGTGGGCTGAATAGTCATGCGGTGGTTGCTGTGGGTCGTGAAGATCATGAAATCGCAGAGGACGATGTGCGGCGGGTAATTGATGCGGCCAAAGCGATCAACATGCCGATGGATCGCGAGATCATTCATGTCATCCCACAGGAGTTTATTGTTGATAAGCAAGAAGGCATTCAAAATCCGATTGGCCTCACGGGGACGCGCCTTGAAGTGGAGGCGCACGTTGTCACCGGCGCCGTGGCGTCCGCGCAGAACTTATACCGCTGCGTACAACGAGCAGGTTACAAAGTCAAAGATATTGTTCTGGAACCGCTGGCCTCCAGTTTTGCGGTATTGGATGCGGACGAACAGGAGCTCGGCGTCGTGCTGATCGAC
>JANNSF010000317.1:0-5305 GCA_031402315.1 bacterium
TTTCAGTTTCTATTTTAACTGAATAGGTGCAACCTGAAACATAGGTAAATTTAGATTGACATTGTTTTAAAGCGGGCCTGCAAGCTTGCAAGCGCTTCACGTCGGAAGGCATCAAGGTCAATGTGACCCTTTGTTTTTCAGTGACGCAAGCCTTGTTGGCGGCCAAAGCGGGCGCCACGTTTGTAAGTCCTTTTGTCGGGCGTCTTGATGATATCGCGACCAATGGCATGCAGCTCATCGATGAAATTTGCACGATGTATCGTAATTACGATTTCAAGACGCAGGTTCTGGTTGCCAGCGTACGCCACCCCATGCACGTCGTCGAAGCCACACAAATTGGTGCGCACGTTTGTACGATGCCGCTTAAAGTAATTGAACAGCTGATCCACCATCCGCTTACGGATCTTGGTCTTCAGAAATTCTTGGAAGATTGGGCAAAGGTAAAAGGCGGAAAATAAACTCTTCCGTACTGTAAACGTTTCTCCCGATTTTGCGTATAAAATCGGGAGTTTTTTTTATTAACCAGATGGGATTTGCTTCTATGAATAACTTGTTCGCGTTGAGTCTCCTTCTGTGCGGAATTCTTTTGTCCCAGGACGATGTTACCTCGTCGCGTCAAAATGCTTTGACCCGGGCTATCAAAAAAGCCGTGCCAACGATTGTAGGGATTAACGTGGTCCAGATGCAGGAGTACACGTACGTCAATCCATTTTTTAACGATGAGTTTTTCAGTCAGTTCTTTCCAAAACAAAAATATTATGACAAGGTGAAGGGACTGGGCTCCGGCTTTTTGATTTCCGACGATGGATACATATTGACCAATGCGCACGTTGTTGAAGGTGCCGTAGAAGTGGTCGTGACAGGAACCGATGGATCTAAATTTGCAGCCAAAATAATCGGATTGGATCGTTTGACCGATGTGGCTCTGCTCAAAATTGAATCCGATAAAAAATTGCAATATCTGAAATTTGGAGACTCGGAAGACCTTATTATCGGGGAGTGGACCATTGCTTTGGGTAATCCGTTTGGCTTATTTGATATTAATAATCAACCAACGGTAACCGTAGGAGTCGTCAGCGCGACGAATCGGGACTTTGGGTTAGTCGATGGCGACCATGTCTATCAAAACATGATTCAAACGGATGCTGCCATAAATGGTGGCAATAGTGGCGGGCCCCTGCTTAATGCAAACGGCGAAGTGATTGGAATGAATACATTTATTTACAGCGGAAGCAATTCTACTAAAACCAGTATTGGAATTGGTTTTGCTATTCCAGTTCATCGAATCCGAAAGATTCTGAAGGAGCTTAAGGAAAACGGAAAGGTGGACCGCTCGTTCACCATGGGTTTTAAGTATCAATCCGTTGACAAAATGATTGCCAAATATCTTGGCATGACCGAGATTCATGGGATCGTCGTATCGGAAATTGTAAAGGGTGGCCCTGCCGAGGATTCGGGTTTGCTGGTGAGCGATGTAGTTTTGACGATCAATGGAAAGAAAATAAATTCGGAGTACGACTACCGGAGGATCGTTTTGGGTGATGATTTGCGCGTTGGTCAGACCGTTGAATTAGAAATCCAGCGTGACAAGAAAAAGATGAAATACAAATTGAAGTTGGGTAAGGTTTAATTGAAAATCGCGTTTATCGTCAATCCCCATGCCGGTATCAAACAAAATGCTTTTCAAGTAACCGAGCGTGATACACGCCTTCTGCTCAAACACCACGAAGTTGTCCTCCATAAAACTACCGGACCGCATGATGCTACGCGCGCCGCACGGCAATTCGCGACTGAAAAATACGATATCGTTGTCGCGGTCGGAGGTGACGGGACAGCCAATGAAACGGCATTGGGTCTCATTGGCAGCGAAACAGCCTTTTGTCTGCTTCCATACGGTTCCGGTAATGGCATTGCACGAGGATTAAAACTGCCGATGAATCCTAAAAAAATAATTGAACAGTTGCCTCATTACAAAAAGCATCGTCACGACGTGTGGCAGCTATGGGACGGAGATCAAATTCGTCATTTTTTTGGATTTGCCGGCGTTGGGTTTGATGCATTTGTTGGCTATTTGTTCAATCGGCGTAAAGGAAGACGCGGTCTTTGGGCCTATGTTTATTTGGTCATGACGGCCTACCGAAAGTACCAACCGATCGAATTGCGAATCAAAACAAATAACAGAGAATTTACGGCCGTGCCATTTTTATTCGCTGTGGGTAATACCAACGAGTATGGGAATGGAGCAAGAATTGCACCGGATGCAATTCCTGATGACGGTCTCCTGGATGTAACTATGATGAAATCGATGACGTTTGCACGCGGCGTTCTAAATGGATGGAAGCTTTTTACAGGGTCGGTGGCCCACGTGAAAGATGTGGAATTGGAAAGGTGCCATGAACTATCGATCAAACCGACGGCCAAAGTTTTTTACCATACAGACGGCGAGCCTTACGAAACGGACAATGAGATCAGGATAAGAAAGCATACCGGTGAACTAACCGTGTTGCATTTGTAACCCGGCATCCATCCCCTCAAATTAGTGTTTTTCAGTCAACTCGAATTCTTGCAATCAAAAAATTTTATCGACGTAATGTTTGATAAAAATTGATTTTGTAGGCTTGATACGATACATTGGCGCGCTTTTTAAGAATGTAAAGAAAATCATGAGTATTGAAAAAATAAGAAACTTTTGTATTGTCGCGCACATTGACCACGGTAAGTCAACGCTGGCCGATCGTTTGCTGGAGTTTACCCATACGATATCCAAACGTGATATGGAAAACCAGGTGCTGGATAGTATGGACCTTGAAAAGGAGCGTGGCATAACGATCAAAGCACACGCCATTCGCATGGAGTACAAAGCCAAAGATAAGCAGGTTTACTTGCTCAATTTGATTGATACACCCGGTCATGTCGATTTTACGTACGAAGTGTCGCGCAGTTTGGCCGCGTGCGAAGGCGCGATACTTGTCGTTGATGCCTCCCAAGGCATTGAGGCGCAGACCATCAGCAATCTGTATCTGGCGATTGATGCCGGTCTGCAGATTGTTCCGGTTGTCAACAAGATTGATCTTCCCAGCGCCCGGCCTGAAGAAACATGTCAGGAGATTATCGAATTGATTGGCTGCAAACGGGAAGACATAGTTCTGGCCAGCGCAAAATCGGGGATCGGCATTGAAGATATTCTGGAGCAAATTGTAAAAGATGTTCCTGCGCCGAGCGGTGATCCGACTCTGCCGCTCAAAGCCTTGATATTTGATTCGGTTTTTGATCCATTTCGAGGCGCGATTGCCTATGTCCGGATATTTCAGGGAGAATTAAAGCGCGGCGCACACATGCAGTTTTTTTCAAACGACTGTCGCTACGATGCGGACGAAGTCGGTTATTTAGTGATGGGACGAGTTAAGTCGGAGAAGCTGTCGATTGGTGAAGTCGGCTATGTCGTGGGCAACGTTCGCGAGATTACCGATATTCGCGTCGGGGATACCGTTACGGATGCTGAAAATCCATCGCCGGTGCCTCTGGAAGGCTACAAGGATATTAAGCCGATGGTTTTCAGCGGCATCTATCCGACCGACAGTGATGATTTTGAGGAGCTGCGAACGTCGCTCGAGAAATTGAAACTTAATGATTCATCATTGATTTATGAGCCGGAGACGTCTACGGCCTTGGGATTTGGATTTCGCTGCGGCTTTCTTGGGCTGCTCCATATGGAAATCGTACAGGAGCGGCTCCAGCGGGAATTTAACATCAGCATGATTACAACCGTGCCCAGCGTGCGGTATATGGTATATAAGACGGACGGAGAATTGATAGAAGTCAGCAATCCTTCGAGCATGCCAAACCCCGGTGTGATTGATCATATCGAGGAGCCGTTCATAAAAGCGCAGATCATCACGCCGACGGAATTCATTGGAAATATCATGAGCCTGTCAATGGAGCGTCGTGGGGTCTATAAGAATACCCAATATATTTCTCCGACCCGTGTTGATTTGGCGTTTGAATTTCCACTTTCGGAGATCGTATTTGATTTTTATGACAAACTGAAATCGTGCTCAAAAGGCTACGCGTCGTTTGACTATGAATATATTGGTTACCAAACGGGCGAACTGACGAAACTCGATATTCTTATCAACGGTGATCCCGTGGACGCATTTTCAGGTATTATTCATCGCGATAAAGCATATGAGTACGGCCGTCGACTTTGTGAAAAATTGAAGGACCTCATACCACGCCAGATGTTTGAAGTGATTATCCAGGCGGCGATTGGCAGCAAAATTATTGCGCGGGATTCAATTCGGGCTATGCGAAAGGATGTTACGGCCAAATGCTACGGCGGTGACATTTCCCGTAAGCGTAAACTTCTGGAACGCCAGAAGGAAGGCAAAAAACGCATGAAGCAAGTGGGCAAGGTCGAAATTCCGCAGGAAGCTTTTTTGGCCGTTCTAAAGATCTCCGACTAACGTATGAGTTCCGAATTCGGAATATTCCTCGTCACCGTAGGCAGCGCGGCCGAGGCCGAAAAGATTGCGGTTGCGATCGTTGAAGAAAAACTGGCGGCGTGTTGCACTATTGTAGATAAGGTACATTCCGTCTATCGTTGGGAAGGTAAACTGTGCCGCGACGAGGAATGGCTCCTGATCATAAAGTCAAAAAAAGAAATGTTTGATGAATTATCCGCCCGCGTAAAGAGTCTGCATTCTTACAAAACACCGGAGTTCTTGCTCATTCCTATCGAACGGGGCGATGCCGATTACCTGGCATGGCTTTCAGAAAATTGCCTTTCTAAGCCATTGCAATAATTTTAGTTTCCGGCAAAACCTCCCTTAGGATCGGTTTCTCGTATTCCCGTACCGCGCTCATCGCTTTTTGAAATAAATAATCACAAAGATCATTCAGGAAATGAATCGCCGACGCGTCCGGTTCCTTTATCCTATTGAGCGCCAATCGCGCGGATTCGATTTCCTTCTTAACTTGAGCGATGGTGACTTTGAATATTGAAAAAGTATTAAGCAAAGAAACCAGCCGGTCTGAATGTTCCTTCGTCGGATGGCTGATAATATTCAAGAGCTCTTCTTTTTTATCTTTTGGAATGACGGCGAGCAATTCAATCACAGGAAAACCCAAGTATCCATTTTGAAGATCGTGATCGGAGTCCTTTAGAAATCCATTCATATCTTCCAGGTCGTCCGTCAATTGATAAGCCATTCCAATATGTAGTCCAAATTCATGAAGATGTTCGGCAACTTCGTTGGATCCCGAGTCCAGCCGGGCGCCCATCGACGCGGTCAACCCGGACTTCCAG
>JANNSF010000318.1:0-3298 GCA_031402315.1 bacterium
GGCAAAATTAACGACTTCGTATCATTATCCAAATTGGACATGTAGGCCTTAACTCTCCCCAATGCTGGTGCCCACAATCTATTAGACAAAACTCCGCTTTCTTCATCAAACACCTTCGACATCAAGTTTTCTAAATCATTAAAGTCAAATTCATAAGTTTTATCTAGATCAACATTTATTGATATTTTTTCAATTGACTTTGGCACTGGCAAACTGCCAACGCTATCACTCAAGGAAAGTAAGATTGGAATTTCTTTACGAAGATCGTGCTGCTCGCCCCCCAAAAGAATTTCGATAGCCATATCTACAATAGGTCTAGCATAAATATCTAAAGGTGAAAGATTTGCATCCAGCATAGCAATAACCTCCGGTTTATTTACACCCCCCATAAAAGCACGCAAGGATGTGTCGTCAACCAACCCTATTGTTGCGTCAACCAAAATCCCTTTGCCAAGAGTCTGAGACCATTGCTCCACAACGCGGCGTGAAACCATACCTTTGACACAAAGTATCAAGCCAGATGAGAACACTAACTTTCCAACTGCCATTAATGCACTTGCCTTACGCGGCCCAATGCTAGAGTTACGCGCGATTGAAATTGGATCCACATCAATACGGCCGAATTCTCGGATTTCGGGCACAAAATTAACAGGTCCGGTATAGCTGGGCTCTGCCTTCGATAAAGTTGCCCCTAGCTCCTGAAAAACCGCAAGCTCAGCAAGTAAGCCAACACCGTCTGTTCGCGCCCTTTCAAATGCAGACTTAACAACCTTAGCGGTTTCATCTCTAAGTTTTTTATGTTCTTCTTTTTGCTTGCGGATTCGCCCGTCCCACTCATTCCGATCATTCTGCAATTTCGATATCTCTGTTTGCAACTGAGATTTTTCTAAAATTTTTCTATCTGCTGCCTCATTCACCAAAGTGGCCACACGACTTACTATTGATGGATGGGCAAATATCTCTTGAACCAATGCTTCCATAGCTTCCTGGCTCTGTGCCGTCTTCTTTAGCTCCACACGTATACGCTGAATGCGGGTCTGAGTTAAGCCAATTTCATCTGACTCAAAATATTTCGAAAGTTCACTAAGCTGGGAACGAGTGAGCCCTGCTAACGATTTTTCAGTGCCAATAAATGGCCGCAAAAGCTTACGAATCGCATAGCCAATTGACGCACATTCATAAAGTGCCTGCGTCTTAGGTAGCGGCCCCGTAATGAACATCCGCCCCTCGAGTCGAACGCCGGGCAAAGAATTCCAAGACAGTAATCCAGATTCGAAAGCATCGTCCTTTGTCAAATCTGACCTATCGGGTCGAGCGCCAACAATAAGCCCATCGCTCAGTACAAACAACGCAGATTGTAGAGAAAGAGTTCTTCCCGGGCCCGAGAAGTCTTTTAAATACTCACGCACAGAATCATAATCCGTGGAAGGAAACGGCACGTTAAATGCCTCAAATAGTTTCCTTGCGTCCGCTTTCAAATGGAAATGTGTTGCCTTATCTGTCTGGTGCTCCTCTACTTTCCAGACCCCTAGCTCACCGCGCTTTGGTTGCTTGGGATACGTCGCGCCAAGAAATGCCATGACATCGCCGTTTGCCGGGAACAAACTTCGGCGCGTATCACCCGAAAGGGTTCGTACAACACCTCCGCGTAACACTGCAATTGGTTGCACAAATACGGATTTGGGAGGATCTGATTTGGTGCAATAACCAACCATCTCATCTGATTCAACATCAAAATTATCGGTAAAAACCTCCGCGTCAATGATGTTGATTCCGCCTTGGACGTCACTCAGAGGCCGAACCTCCTGCTGCCTTACAAACTCTTCGAGGCTTTCACGCGCGGCAGAAGAAATAGGTAACTGATCTATCGCCTTTCCAGCCTCTTCAAACCGCCCCTTGCTAGCGGCATATAACCCAGCCATAAATCCAGAAAAATCCGCCGGGAGATTTCCAAGGTGTTTATCTACATCTTGGCCACGAATTAATGCGACCAGCATCTGAGCAACGTCTTCCACACTTATTAAATTAGTGGCTACACTCTCGATGCCCTTTGGCGCGATACCAGAATTTTTTATTGTCCCTCCATCATTCTTTGACGGATCAATTACTTTTTCACTCCCAGGAATAGACGATCTAAGAAACCCAATTAAAGTCTCATTGGGGGAATCAGAGAACAAGTGCACCAAACAAGAACGCGCGAGGCGACGCGCAGTTGCCTCCTCAATAACTTCGCTTAACTCCTCATATAATCTAAAGTTCTCAACAATAGCTTCAGGTTTCTCAGGATCAGACATCGTAAGATGCTCAGCAAACCACGCTCGAATTACATCATCAGCAGCACTAGGCAACTCATTTGCAATCACACGAATGCGAGCCTTTCCGCCATGCGGTAAGTTCTGCACTCGCGCGCCTCGCTGTATAAGCTGAACCCGACACTCTAGGAAGAAGTTCCGAAGCTCATGGTCGTCAGCGCCGAGACTTAGTAGATAAGTAAAGCGGCGTCTATCAATTGCTTGGTAAGCCATCTCGCTCCTTCCTCAACCCAGCTTGGACATACGGTCTGAGCCAAAAATGTCCACTCGAAAAAAGACCAGAATTCAAAGTTGAATTCTTGGCCCATATTTTTCTTAATTCGATGACTCCATTAGGGCCAACAGCTCGGCTCACAAGCCCCTCTACCCAAGCCCTCCTCACGCGCAGGTCTAAACCAACCGAAAAATCTATATCTTCAGCCGCTTTATCTTCTTCAATCGGTAAAAAACTACCGAAATTACCTGCATCAATCTCTGGCAACAGAGCCACCGATTGGAAAGCGTAATCAACACCGCGTCTAATCCAATATTGTGGATTTAGCTGAATAAAGTCAGCCATTTTCGTTGTTTGTGTGCGCAAGGTCAGTTCAAATTTCGATCTCTCGAATGATCTTAACTTCGCACCAGCCTCGAATAGCTCAAATAAATCATTGTCAATACTTAGCTGCACACCTTGAGGGCGAAACAAGTCACAACATGCGACGCGAATATTAATTTGGCTATTCTCTTCACAAAAAACTAAAAACTCCTCCCCCTTAAGATCGGAAATCTCCACTAACTCTGACGATAAGTACACAATCCTTGCTACGTGATTCTCAACTTTACTTTCAACTCTTAGCTTCGCACCATGCGTTCGTCTTACAATAATTTTTGAGGGCACTATCGGGTATATCAGAGTTCCGTCCGGCTCAATATGGTGAGGTATCGGGTCCAGTAAATTTGCTCTTGGAACTGGAGCTTTAATACTTCGCCCCATAAATCTAGAT
>JANNSF010000319.1:0-16406 GCA_031402315.1 bacterium
CACGCTTTAAACGACCGGGATGGAAAAGAACTGTAAGGCGAGTACGATTATCATTCCATAGTCCTTCAGGGATTTCCACAAAAGGATCCTTAATTTCGTTTTCCACATTGTTTAGCTTCAAAAAAGAATATGGATTTGAAAATCCCATGGGTAGTCTAAAATAGAGGTAAAACCGTAAGAGATTTTCAGGCCAAACGGACGTCGTTGGATAAATGGCTTCTAATTTATTTAAGGGCAAAGCGTTGTCCTCGCGCACAGTTATAATCGTATCTATCAAATAATTTGAATATCGGGACTTAATTTTGAAAGACTGCCCGCGCACAAGAAGAAATCTCGGTATAAATCGAATCGCGTCCTTTGTAAAGTCATAGCTTCCTAAGACGTCCGGTAACATAGTGTCGGGGTCGCTAATTTTAATGCTAATTAATGTTTTTAGTGCCGTAGTATTCGTTTTCGCTTCAACGAGGAACGGCTTTGGAACGTTCAAGAATTCGAAAACAAAAGAAGAGTCCTCCAATAGACGAACTATCGAAGGACCTTGAGCTGAAAGACATTGTGAAAAACAGAAAAATAGAATAGCGGCTCGAAATACGATCATGGGACCATTCGTTCCTTCCTAAGACTTATCAAATCAAGGCTCCCGCTGGGCATGCGTTTTAGAGCAAGCAAGGATTTATCGTTGAAATCGCCTAGGTGTTGAATTCCGATTCCGGAGCGCTTAGTATGAGCGAGACCGGCTGCATATCCTTCAACTTCTTTTGTAATTCCTTCTTTAACATTATTGATATCCTTTGGGTCAAAAACAATGAGAGGCAAATTGCTATTTGCCATAACGATAAACTCCTTACCATTATTGGTCGACGTGACCATGTCAATGGGAAAATTATTGCTTCCAAATTCAGCCACCGTTTTTCCTCGAATATGCTTTCCGTTTTCAAGATTAGAAACCGGAAAGGTCACTAGCGGCGTGCACAAATACGACGCCAAAATATGAGGGCCATCTTTAAGATTATACACGATAAAGGAACGAATCGGAGAGTCTGTCTCATATTGTCCATGCGCACCGTGATAGATCTCTAGCGTGGTCGCCGAGATGTCTTTTGTAAATGGATAAGGAATGATCCACATGGCTGCTTGAAAATTTTCATTCGAAAGCCCGGAAATGTAGACCTTGTCATTATCGAATTGGATGCATGTAATGGCATCGGTACGCAATTTTACGTCACGTTGCCAAGAAAGTGCGGATGTATCATTTACCGGATTCGGAATCTTGGCCTGTGCAAACAAAATATTTTGTAGCGGAACCTCTTCAATAGTCCCGTCGAGTTTAGTTCGAAATAAGAGCCGAGCGTCGTCAACATTATTTGGCAACTGCCATTCGCGAACCCATTTAGCGCGCCCACGTGAGACTGCGAGATACACATCATGTGACAAGGGGCTCACGGCCATATCGTGTATAAGGATATCTTCGGATTTGGCGCCTGTTAGAGCTGCGATTGTTTTCTCGATATCTTTCAGCTGTGGTGCATTTTCAGGCGCTGCCGCTTTTTTTTCATTCAGCTGTATAGCAAACACCGATCCGCCCTTTGAATCCCCGACAAATAGGATTCCTTCGGTGTTGAAGTGCAATACGCTGATGGATCGGATTTCCGGAGTTCCATTAATAAAGGTCTGGTTTTCTCCTGCGGATAATAGGCTTGAAAACAGGGCAAGGGCGGCCATTATTCTCATCATAATCAAATCCTTTCAAGTTAGAATAAGATTTAAGTTTACTTTTTTGCTAGTTTTGAAGAAATGATACGACTTGGGCCAGACAAAGTTGCCACGCGTAAAAAGCTTTTTTCATCGATCGGCTTCAGCGTTCTGTCGATCCAACCGCAACAAACAAATCGCGACGACTCTGATATCATGTGGCGGATCCGTTGCCAGGGAGACATACTCAATTTTCGGAAGCGATGCCGTCGGTCTGACGGAGGTTTTTTAACAGGTCGTCGGCGAAGTGAGCTTCATCAAGTTCCCGGAATCGCAAGAGAGATTTGATGGCCGAAGGGTATTCGCTTTCCATCGCAAGCAGAAGGCCCAGGTTATAGTGAACGTTTGGGAATTCCGGTATGATGTCGGCCGCAAATTCATAATGGACACGTGCAAGCCGATGGTTACCCAATTCAAAGTAAAGATTGCCAAGATTATAGTGGGTTTCCCCGTGTCTCGGATCCTGGGCAAGCGCACGCGTAAAGCTATCAAGAGCGCGGGTCGTGTGCTGATGTTTACTTTCGATAATACCCAGATTGCAATAGGCGTCGGCAAGATTGTCCCCACCCTCAATGGCCTGATGGTACAGCTTTTCCGCGGCATCGTCTCCGCGTTCATCCGAAGCGAGGGCTTGCTCGAAAAGACTCGTGTTCGGAATAAGATTCAGAATATTTGATTTCGGAACGTTAAATAGATTAAACTGATCCGGATGAAGGTCCTTCGATTTTTCTTTGGATTTTTTCCTGGCACGCTGGAAGCCGAGCTTAACCGGCTGGGCAGGAAATTTGAGAATATTCGACATAGAAAAAGTTATGCTACTTTGGTCTTTTTCGTTTTGGGCTTATCCGATTTTTTCACGCTCTCCGATTTATGATCTCCCTTGGCCTTTTCCATCGGTTTCTTATTAGCCTTGGCCTGTTCGATACTCTGTTTGAGGGCCGTCATTATATCGACCACGGGTTTTTCTTCCTCGGCGATGGTTACGATTTCTTTCCCGGCGATCTTGGCCACAATCATTTCATGCAAGGCGGCGTGGTATTTATCCGTCAAATCGAGGTCGGATAAGTTAGCCTTCATCGATTCGACTAGGCTGAGTGCCAATTTGAGTTCGTCCTTGTTAATTTTGATATCTTCGATCTGGGGCACTTCATCGATGTTTCTAATTTCCTTCGGATTTCTCAGTTTGTACAGCGCGAGTCCTTGCCCACTCGGCGCCAATAGGACCGCGTCTTCACGATCTCGGAGAACCACTTTACCCACGCCGACCTTTCCACTGGCTTTGAGTGCCTCAATCAAAAGCGAATACGTTTTCGCGGCAACGGGTCCGTCCGGACCGGCGTAATACGGGGATTCGTAGAGTGTCGGGTGAATCTCTCCCGTGTCAATAAAGCCCTGAATCTCGATCACACGTGTGCTTTTCAACTTTATTTTATTAAGGTCTTCCGTCTGCACGACGACGAATTGCTCCGGCTCGTATTGATAACCTTTTACAATTTCATCGGATGAAAGCGCCTTACCGCACTTTTTGCATTTTTTATCATAACCCACGGCGCCGTGATCGTCTTTGTGTAATTGATTAAATCGAATCACCGATTCGTTATCCACGGCATTGTAGATTCTAATCGGTATCGTAACCAAAGAGAATCGAATGTGGCCTTTCCATATTGCACGCATAAAAACCTCGCTTTCATTTTGGGGCAAATAAAGTTAACTCCATTGGAGGAGTTTGTAAAGAAATTTTAATAATAACGCAGCCTTGACACGGATACGTTTGAAGTCAGGCAAATAATATTGAACGCAATATCTTATGCTTTATATTGGGTCTATGACTAAAGAAGCTTGGATAAAATCGAAAGCGCTGGAGCTTGGGTTCGATCATGTGGGGATAGCCCTCGTCGGTCGCATGGAGTCCGAAAATTACTTAAATCAATGGATTGCACGTGGATTTCATGCCGACATGCAATGGATGGAAAACAACCGGGAGAAACGAATGGACCCCCGATTGTTAATGCCGGGAGCCAAGTCCATAATTTGTGTTGGACTTAATTATTTTTATCCTATTGCGTGGGAAGAAGATAAACCCAAAATATCCCGCTATGCGCTCGGCGACGACTACCACGAGGTGCTTAAAAAGAAGCTTAAATCCCTGGAGTCGGAAATTCAAACAAAGTTTGGGGGTGTTCCGTGCAAAGCCTGTGTTGATACGGCGCCGATTATGGATAAATACTGGGCCGTCAAGGCGGGGATCGGTTGGCAAGGCAAACACAGCAATGTCATTACGCGCGATAAAGGCTCATGGATTTTTTTGGGTGAATTAATTACCGATTTGGAATTAGTGCCGGATGAACCTATCGGTGATTTTTGCGGTTCATGTTCGCTGTGCATCGATGCCTGTCCGACCAATGCAATCGCGGAACCGTACGTCATTGATTCCAATAAATGCATTTCCTATCAGACGATTGAGTTTCGTGGAGATTTATTGCCGAACGATACGGCGGGTTGGATTTATGGCTGTGATATTTGCCAAGACGTATGTCCGTGGAATACCAAATTTTCTGCCGAATCTCAAACGGTGGAATTTAAGCCTCGCGAAGCTTTAGTCAATCGCGATCTTAGCGAATGGAAATCCCTGACCGAAGAGAATTATCGCGAAAAGTTCAAAAAAAGCGCGGTTAAACGGGCAAAGTACAAAGGATTGAAGCGCAATATCGACCACCTATGAAGCACGAAAACCGGCAAATTAGGGCTTTACCAATTCCCTACGGCCTAGCAAAAGTCTTGACTTTAATGCTGAAAATTTCAATTTTTTACCGTTTCAATAGAAGATCGTAATAACCATTCCTATAAACGTTTTCACTTTGGAGGAAATTATGGCTAAGAAAGTTAAAAAAAGTGCTCCTAAAAAAGCAGCCAAAAAAATCGTGAAGAAATCGACTAAAAAGACAGTGAACAAAAAAATTGTAAAGAAAGCAGCTCCAAAAAAGGCCGCAAAAAAATCCGCCTCGAAACCCAAGTTATCAGCAGAGCAATTGAACGCAAAAGTTCTGGGAAAAGTTGAAACCTATATCCGAAAACTTTATGGCAAGAACTATGAGAAGCACGACGATGGAAGGTTTCTTGTGTTTGAAGGCTCGACGGTCGTTCAAACCATGATACGGCCATGGCATGAAGGAGATGTGGTCGTTGAATCCATTGCCTATGTAGTCCAAGACGCTCATTTGAATGAAAAATTGCTCCATTATCTATTGCGTGAAAATGCGATGTTGCACTTTGGGGCGTTTGGGTTGGGCTTTGATAATACCATTACGTTTAGCCATTCGTTGGCCGGTGCCAATATGGATGAAAATGAGTTTGCAGCCTCTATTAAGTCGGTTGCCAAGATCGCCGATCATTATGATAATAAGATTGTCGAAATGGCCGGTGGGATGACGTCCCGCGAAGCGATGAAAAAAGGCGTCGGTATACTTTAACGGCTTTTGTTAAGTTTCACAGAAGGCGTCTTGAACGGACGCCTTTTTTTATTACTCGAAGGATCGTATGAATTTATGGCTCCGCTTTGTGCGAATGGCGATCATGTCTCTTTTTTGCAAGCCATTGACTGGTTTGGAAGAAAGCCGGATGTCCTTCATGGTGATGCCTCATGATTGCGATCTCAATTTTCACCTGAATAACGGCCGTTATCTGACCATGATGGATCTCGGGCGGTTTTACTTGACGGCGCAGGTTGGCCTGTTGAAAGAAATGCTAAAGCGTCGATGGATTCCGGTTGTTGCGGCCATTGAAATAAAGTACTTCAAGTCGCTTGATCCATTTATGAAGTTCGAAATTGTAACACGGGCATTAACCTGGGATGAAAAATATATCTATTTGGAACAGAGGTTTGAAAGAAAGGGTCAGGTTTATTCAAAGGCCATCGTTCGAGCGATATTTCTTGGCCCCAGAGGGAAAGTGTCACCTGCCGAAGTGATGACTATTGTTAAGGGCTTACCGGTTGAACCTCCGGTATCGGATGCGATAAAAATTTGGAAATGAACTAAGTCGTGGGATCCTTCGGTTCAACCAAGATCACGTCTTCACGTTCCAGGAAAACTGAACCGGGTTTTGCGCCGCGCGGCTTACGAACAAATTTGCAAAGCGTGTAGGATACCGACGCAAGGCCGGACGTTTTGGCTTTGCTGAAAAACGCGGCAATACTCGCGGTGGATTCAATGACATTTTTTGGCGGATTGTCCTTTCGCCCTTCGCGGCGAAGCACCACGTGCGAGCCGGGGACACCGCGTGCATGAAACCAATAATCGTCTTTTTTGGCAAAGCGAAAAGTCAGTGCATCATTTTTTTCATCGTTCTGCCCGACAAATACTTTCCAGTTTCCGCTGACTGTAAACTCCCGAAAAGACGGGATTTCGGGTTCATGATAGTTTTGGCTTTCCTGCTTTTCCTGAATCCATCCCTTTTTCACAAATTCCGCATAAAGTTTTTCACAAAATTTGAGATCAAATTTTTCATCCAATTGTTTCTGCAAGGCGACGTATGATAGCCATTCGGCTTCGAGTTGGTGTACGCGGTCTTCTATTTTACTTACGGAGGCTTTTAATTTTTTCGCCTTTGAAAAATAACGCTGTACGTTTTCATGCGGTGAAAGCGAATCGTCCAGCGAAATAGCGATCTCCTTCTCTTCTTGGTAAAGATCAGGGAGCGTAATGGTTTCCATACCTTTCTGAATCCGATTCAAAAATGAATTCAGAATATGGGCTTTTTCCTCAAAGGATTTATGGTTTTGTGCATTTGCTCTTTCCTCCACGAGGGAATCGATTAGGGTTTTGTTCTTTTTGATTTTTCTCGCCAAAGCCTTTTTGATTTGATCTGCCTTGGACGATTGAAATTCAATTTTTTTTCGGAGGTGAATGTACTCTAAAAAGGCGTCGTTTACCGCGTCGAATACGGTTTCCTTCAAATCCGGATTTTTAAGGGTATACGATTCGAGATGCATAGGAGCAAGGAGTTTAGGAATTTCACCGACGTGGTAGATTCGGACCAATTCGGAATGGAGTCGGTGGAAGACCTCCCGGTAGTGCGCATAATACGACGTGGTCTCGTCAGAAATAGTCCTCAATAACTCAAGAGACAAAATTTTGTTAAGTTGGCCAAATCCGCCGGCAACAGCTTGGATAAAGACCTCCCGCGTTGGGAATTGTTGTACGAATGAGGTTTCATCGATAATCCATGAATTTTTCTTTTCGGTGTGCAGAGTTTGCCCCGTGAGAATCCTGGAATTTTGAAACGCGTCGGACACGATAAATCGCTCGTTCGTTTGGATGACATTCACAGACCCAAAAAACTGAAAGACAAGGTAGGCGCCATTTGATTTTAAAAAAATAAACCGATCCTCTTCGTGGATATAGAATTCTTCGATCTTACCGCCGACAAAAGCGGGGAACAAACTTACCGAGTTCTTATTCTTGCGAGAGTAGGATGGACGCAATACCATTGACGAACGTGGACCATCACACTCGATTTCGATCGCGGAGGTTTTTCGTTGGGGTGTCACAAGGCCCAGTACGAGTATGTTTTTCTGCTGGGAGAAAATTTCGACAATTTTGGAGCCAATAATTTCCGCTTTTGTCGATTCAACCCAGCGTCGCAAAAGATGGTAATTCGTAATCATGTTTATCATTACGAAATTTTTTAAATTGCGGCAAGGTTGAAATTTGAGCCAAAATCCTCTTGAAGAACTATTGAGAAACGAATATATAGACTCTGAAAGGAAAAAGTATGAACCTACATTTTGTCGAATACGGAAGCGGTGGAGAGCCCCTGATCATACTACATGGACTTCTGGGAAGTGAGCGCAACTGGTATAGTGTTGCCAAAAAATTGTGCGAAAAGTACCGTGTCATAATACCCGATCAGAGAAATCACGGCATTTCTCCTCACCATGATGACCATTCTATTGCGTCGATGAAAAAGGATTTGGTAGAATTTGTGGATGGCCTGCGATTGAATAAATTTTTCCTTCTTGGGCATTCGATGGGGGGGCATGTGGCCATGGCCTATGCGTATGTTCATCCGGAAAGGCTCCATGGACTTCTGGTCGAGGACATCGCGCCTCGTTCCTATGGAAAGGGACTAATTGAGATCTTGAATACGATGAAGGACCTCGACCTGTCAAAGTTTTCTGAAAAGAAGCAGGTCGAGCAGGCGCTGACCGATGGCATCAAAAGTCCGGCCGTTCGGTCTTTTGTAATTACGAATCTAATTCGGGAAGTGGATCGTCTGGCATGGCGTATCAATCTCCCGGCCCTTGTTGATTTTGCGGCCCACGAGATTTCGCGTTTTCAACCTGTGGAATCGGATCGTTATGTCGGCCCAACACTTTTTTTGGGCGGGGAAAAATCCATGTATAAAGTATCGGATGACGAGGCGCTTATCCGACAGCATTTTCCAAAAACTCAAATCGCCATGGTCAAGGGCGCGGGGCACTGGATTCACCACGAGCAAGTCGATTTGTTTTGTGATTTGGTGATGTCATTTCTGCAAACAAATACCCCAACGAGTTCTGCTAACAGAACGCAAAAAGGTTGAGCAATAAAAAAAGCCCCACGGATGGGGCTTTTAGTAGCAATTGCGATAAATATTATTCTTTAGTGCCTTCGCTCCATTCGTAATCTAGATCCAACTTAAATTCGATTTTCTTGTCGTCGTCTTCCGACGGATTATCGAATACAAGATAATACATTGTTTTCTCACTTCGGAATTGATTGAGCAGCCGAATCTTGAACGTATCGTTAATCTTCGCGCCGGATTCGTATTGTTTCTTGAAAGGCTGGTCTTTTTCAAATTTCAAAAAATTTTCTTCGTCCATCACGAATACGCTCACCGTACGATCGCCACCTTCGCTGACTCGCCATTCACCGGCCACCGCAATGGCGGACATTTTATCTTCGAGCGTAATTTCGAATTGATAGTATTCACCTTTCTTCAACGTCTCTTTTTTGTCCACATGCGTGATATCCTTATTCATGACGGCTTTACTTCCGCCGCAGGCGACGAGCCAAATTGAAACGAGTGCTGCTAACAATGTTTTTCTCATAAAGCGAACCCCATTTAGTTAGTTGGTTACTGAATTTACAACATACATAAATGTAACCTATTCGATGAAGTAAATGAACTATTTTTTTGCCTTGATCCGCATAGCGGCATCGAGGGCCTGCTTCAAGGAAAGTGGCTCGTTTTGCAGGTAGGCAGCCGCCTTTTCGTAATAAGGCAGTGCGGCTTCAGGAGAAATGGCCTTTTCGACTACAAAGCCGCGTGCAAAGTAAAGGCGACCGTAGTAGGACATAAAAAAGCGGGCCATGCGATCCAATGGGATATTCTTGTCTAGCAGGCGCTCCGTCTTGAGGGAAGACTCATGGATGGCTGTCAGGGATTTCATATCCTTTCGTAGTTTTACCGCCGCAATCAACGATTCCTTAAAGTAGCTCCCTGCAACACCTTGGGGCGGATCGTAGGTGAGATAGACATTACGACCTGCCCTGTCAAATTGATCAATCAGAGCGTTAATCATGGCCAAATATTTCGCTTGAATGTAGTTTCCATCGTACGGATCACCCCGTTCAAATGGCACAATGGAAGCTAGAAATTCGTCCGTTTCCCTTTTGATTCCATCCATGTTGCGCGGATGGTGCTTGCGAAGTGCTTTGATATACCAGCTTCGGCGAAGCAATTCCTGATCAACCACAAAAATGTCTTCCCGCCGATGTTCTACGGATTGATAATAAATCAATGGGAAACTATGCGGATCCCAATTGACCAGAACCAGTGAATTAGAATCCGCTACGGAAAAAATATTTTCGACATAATCCTCGGCAAAATAATATTCGGATAAATTGAGGTTTTTGAAATTCTGAAAACACAGACCCAAAGGCAAAATCACAATAAGGACAACACGCATTTTATCCGGCCATGAATTCAGCAGAAAATTAAACAGCCCAAATATCCCAAAACCGGTGACCAGCGCGATCAGCAAATGCGATGGGATATAAAAGACGGAAACGAGCGCCCGGTTTTCAGCATTGACAAAGGGCAAGCCTCCGGTAACGGGAAAATTTGTAAGAAACGTCGTTAGCGGACCGACAAAGAAAAGGAAAAGCAGTATCCAGTAGAAAAATGACCGGTGGTTTTTGATAATATACCCCACACCGACGACAAGAAAAATCAGAAATGAAATATTCCACTGCTCTCCGCTTAGTGAAAAGTAGGCTTTGAGTTCAGGAATAAATTTAGCCCAGGATTGGGTGTCACCCAATTGATATTGATGGCGCATTACGACACGCCAGAAATTTGTCCACGTTTCTGGGTCGCCCCAATCCGGAAGCGGATCGCGAAGCGACGCCAGAGGTAAGTACAAAAAAGGAATCAATCCTGCTAAAATGAATAACGTGCCTTTCCAAATCATCTCCAGACGAAAAACAAATTTCCAATCGGTAAGGACAACAAAACCCAAAAGGACTGGAAACAGTAAGATGGACGTTGGATGATTGGTCAGTGCCAGACCCGAAGAAAAGCAGATGAGATAATATAGTCTACGTTTTCCTTCTTCGTCGAATTGACGCGCCCAAAGCGCAGTGAGCCAAATTAAAAGGCCGACAAAAAATGTGTGAAGCCCATAGACTTCTGTTATGACGGCCTGCTCCCACGCTTCACCGGATAGTGTTCCAAGAATGCCGGTGGAGAATGCGGAAGCATAAAGGAGTGATTTCGACAGGGAAATCATGGTCTTCTGAAAGACGTATTCAGCCCAAAGGACAAAGGCCCAGGCAATAAATAACCCGCCAAGAGCAGAAAAAAAAGCAGACATCACATTGACACGGTACGCGATATTCCCAAATGGTAGGTACGTGAAAATGTGTCCCAACATCGTAAAGAGAGGATAGCCCGGCTCGTGTGGAATTCCAAGATTGGCCGCCGCCGCAATAAGTTCTCCGCTGTCTTCAAATGTGACGGTCGGCGCCAGTGTCCTCAAATAGATGACAAAGCTCATCATAAACGTGGCGAAAAGCGTCAAATAGAAGTAGGGATTCTTGTGCGACGGAAATCTTGGGGGTTGCAAGCCACTTTGCTTACTGTGTTTTTTCATACGAGCCAGGTTGGACCTTTTCGATTGTGATCGAAATTTAGAAAATGCGGCGTTGAAAAAAAGCTATTTTTGATTTATGTTCAATGAGTTTTGTGCCCTAAGGAACTAATCGTAAAAAACTGCGTTATAATAAGAGACAGCAATCGAATATAGTGATTTACAGCATGGCCTCGAGCGTTCTAAAATTTGTTTATCGACGGTATATCAGCTTTGCGATGACGCTCTCTATTCTATTTCATGCGGCATGCATCTTGATTTATCTGGCCGTTTCGCAATGGTGGAAAGTCGGGGATGAAAGCCGGCACGATACGGTTTTTACGCTGTCCAATCTCGAATTTTTACAAGATGCTTCCAAACCAAAATCATCCGGTTCACAGGCATCGATTCGCGCGAAAGTATCGTCGGACAAGGACCTGAAAAAAATATCCGCTAATACTAAAATCGTAGCGGACGAAAAGCAGGAAGACAAAAAGGTTACGGACAGTTCCGTCGTTGATACGACCGCGCGAATATTTGGTCAGCTTGGGCAAGGCAATGGTCTTGGAAACGGTGTAGGACAGGGTGTAGGTGATGAGGGCGGGGAAGGCAATTTCAGCGGAAACGAAAAAGTAGAAGTTTTGCACACGAATCCGCGTGTAAAAATGATGGTTCAGCCCAACGTTGAAAATGTAAAAAACAAAATTAATGGATCGGTCCGATTTCGTCTTAGAATTGACGCCGGAGGAAATGTTTTAGAAGCGGTTATAATTCGAAATTCGACGAAAGACAAAGAACTTGAAGCGATCGCTAAAAAAGCGGCTTTGAAAATGAAATTTTATCCCGCAACCGACAATGGCATTGCCGCCGAGGATTGGTTTGATCACGAGATTATTTTTAAGTTTTAGATCGGCACTAAGGCGTGGGTGATACGTTATGTTTTTTGTAGGCCCGACAGGACTCGAACCTGTGACCCTCTACTTAGAAGGCAGATGCTCTATCCAACTGAGCTACGGGCCCTTATAGAATAATTCCAAAGGCGCGGCAATATATACGCCGATCGGGCCTATATCAAGCAAATTCTCACCGGTCGAACACTTTTTTCTTCCAAAGTCCTTGTATATTTCCGTTCCAATTTCTATACTTGCCGCGGTTGAAATAACACACCTAACCTAGGATTAATTCCATGCGACTTGAACGACTAATTGAAGCGTTTTTGCCGAAGACGGATAAGTTTTTTGTCCTTTTTGAACAATTGGCCGGCGTGATTGTAAAAGCCGCCGATACCCTCAAAAAAATATCCAACGCGAACGGCGAGGGCATTGTAAAAATCGTCAAGGAAGTGGAGGAATTTGAACATCAATGCGATACGATCACCCACGATATTTTTTCCGTTCTAAATACTACGTTCGTAACGCCCTTTGATCGCGAAGATATTCATCAATTGGCTTCGTCCTTGGATGATATTATGGATTACACGGACGAAGCGGTGGCACGGCTTGCCTTATATAAGGTAGATTCGATTCCGGAGCCCATGCTTCACTTGATTACGATTTTGCATTCCTCCGCGGTTGAAATTCACCACGGCGTTGGTCTTCTGCGGGATATGGGTAAGGCGGCTGAATTGCACAAGATTCTTGAGAAAATCCATTCCTACGAAAATCAGGCGGACGATGTATTCGAGCGCGCGATTGCCGAATTATTTGAAAATCAAAAAGACCCGATTCAGCTCGTCAAACTCAAAGATATTTATGAAAGTTTTGAATTGGCCACAGACAAATGCGAGTCTGTTGCCAATGTGATGGAATCTATTTTGATCAAACACGCGTAAGGACGAAATGGAACTACTGATTATCGTAATCGCCCTGGCGCTCATCTTTGATTTTATCAATGGTTTTCATGATGCGGCGAATTCTATTGCCACCGTTGTTTCCACGCGGGTCTTGTCGCCCGGGGCGGCGGTTCTTTGGGCGACGTTCTTCAATTTTGTCGCGTATTGGGCATTTGAACTTCATGTTGCGGATACGGTCAGCAAAACCGTGGCGCCGGAAGGCGTCACTTTGATTGTTATATTGTGTGGTCTATTGGCGTCGATCGCGTGGAATCTTTTGACCTGGTGGCTGGGGATTCCGTCGAGTTCTTCCCATACGCTGATTGGCGGTTTTACGGGCGCCGCGATCGCTTATGCAGGCTTTGGCGTAATAAAGATGGAAAAAATCTTGCCTCCCATATATTTTATTGTACTGGCGCCTTTTCTCGGCATGCTGGCCTCATTCATAATATCGATTGTTACGATTCACATTTGTAAAAGACTGATTCCGTCCAAAGTAGATAAGGTCTTCAGGAGATTACAATTACTTTCGGCCGCAGCTTACAGTCTTGGACACGGCGGAAATGATGCTCAGAAGGTTGTTGGAATTATTGCGGCGGCTTTGGTATTTCAAAATATCATACCGGATATTTCGCATATTTCTCCATGGGTTCCTTTGTCCTGCCACGCCGTGATTGCACTTGGAACAATGTTTGGAGGGTGGCGCATTGTAAAGACGATGGGACAAAGAGTCACGAAACTTGGACCCTTCGAAGGTTTTTCAGCGGAGACCGGCGGGGCCATTACACTTTTTGCTACAGGCGGGTTGGGAATTCCCGTGAGTACGACACACACGATTACAGGTTCGATTGTTGGCGTCGGTATGATCAAACGTTTTTCGGCGGTTCACTGGGGCGTGACATTCAAATTGATCTGGGCGTGGGTTTTGACAATTCCTGTATCCGGTGCATTAGGTGCTATTTTTTATAAGATTGCAACGTGGATCATGTGAATTTTCGTTGATTCGAAAGTAACTCAAAGCTACGCTTATGCGGCGTGGCTTTTTTTTAATACAACCAATGAGGAAAATGAAGAAAATAGGGGTTTTCATACTAGTTGCAATGCTAAGCTGCGGACCGACGAAAGAAGCGACGAAGCCCAAGCTTGTAATGGTTATTGTTTTGGATCAGTTTCGTTCAGATTATTTGACGAGATTTGAAAAATATTTTGGCGACGACGGATTCCGGTATTTGATGAAGAATGGGGCGGTGATGACCAATTGTAAGTACCCACAAGCCACCACCCATACCTCCGCTGGACATGCCATTATCATGAGTGGAAACCTGCCAAACAGGCATGGCATTATTTCAAATTGGTGGTTTGATCGGCGTCAAAATAAGAACGTCAATTCCGTCGAGGACTCTTCATCAAATGTGATTGATTTTATCCAGACGTCGCCTTACCAAGGCCGGTCCCCTAAAAATTTCTCCGGCACTAATTTCGCCGATGACTGGCGCGCCGCAACTCAAGACAGAGCTAAAGTCTTCGGCGTTTCCAATAAGGATCGATCGGCGATTCTTATGGCCGGTAAACATGCCAACGGGGCTTACTGGTTCCATGAATTTTTTGGCGGTGTCTATTCGTCGAAGTACTATATGACCGAGTTGCCGGGTTGGGTAAAGGAATACAATCGTACTAATCCCTCGGACAAGTGGAATGACGCGCTCTGGGAGCCAATTCTTGACATTACAAAATACCCGGGCGTTGATTCCGCACTGATGCCCTTTTATAACGCCAATTATGGATTTGAGAAAACATTTCCTCACAAAATTATTTCGAAGGGCAACAGTTTGGATTCAAACTATTACTCTTCCCGAATGTGGTCTCCCTATGGTCTGGAGCAGGTGACGGATTTTACTAAACTCTTGATGGAGAATGAAGAGATTGGACAAGATGCCATTACGGATTTATTATGCGTCAGTTACTCAAGTCTTGATGGGGTTGGGCATGACTTTGGACCGAATAGCCCCGAAGTGATGGATATGGTAATTCGCATCGACCGGGAAATGGCCCGGCTGATCAAATACGCAAACAAGCGCTTGGGCGAAAAAAATATTCTCTATGTTTTGACCTCCGATCATGGGATTGGTCCCTTGCCGGAGGAAGTAAGGCGAAGCGGCACGTACGCGGGCAGAATATCGCCTCTCGATCTGGGAAGAGAAATCGATCAAGCCATGGAATTACGCTTCGGAAAACTCTCCAAGAGTCCGAATTATGTACGAATTATCCACCCGGATCTTTATATCCAGGCGGACGCTTTAGAGGAAAAAAAGATTGATAAACATGTCGCCGAGAACTATATTAGCGCGTTTTTGGCGAAAAAGCCGTTTGTAAATCGTGTTTTCACTTCACGGGAATTGCGCAAGGGCGTTTCGGGTGATTCAATCACGCAAGCGGTACT
Source organism: bacterium (assembly GCA_031402315.1). Taxonomy (GTDB): domain Bacteria; phylum CLD3; class CLD3; order SB21; family SB21; genus JANNSF01. The sequence goes on from JANNSF010000319.1 coordinate 15,136, forward strand.
GAATAATTACTACCCTGAGAATAGCGGCGATGTGGTTATCGTTTTAAAACCACATGTTCTTTGGGACTATGATGGACTTGGCGCGGAGCATAGCCTTCCATACGATTACGACGCTCAGGTACCGATGATTTTTTCGGGCAAAAAATGGATACAACAAGGCGTGTATTCCGGCGTCACTTCGCCGGCCGACATTGCGCCCACGCTTGAGGTCCTTTTGGAGATGCAATCCGGCTTGCGCGACGGCAAGGCGATGAATGAAATATTGAAAACATCAAAAATAAAAAAATAACCTAAGGAGATGAGAAATGGCCGGACTGATAGCGAATATTAAATACGTTTCGATCTACGCGTCGGATTTTGACCGTTCTGTCGGATTTTATCGTGACTCGCTGGGATTGACCCTGACGTATAAAGAAGATGGCTTTGCGCAATTCAATACCGAAGGCACCATTCTCGCGATTGAAAAAGGAGGCTTTCGCAGTGAGGAGCCGAAAGACTTCCGCCGTGCCGGCGTCCTGATCCAATTTGAAGTGGAGGATATTGAAAAGGTGGTTACGTTTTTAAAAACAAAAAACGTGAAATTCACACAAACGATTACGGATTTGGAATTTGGACGTGTCGCGGTGATTGTCGATCCGGACGGGAACCAATTACAACTGCTGGAACAGTAATAACTAAACCAAACCGTTAGGATACTTTTGCGATGGCGCAAATAACGTACTTAGAAGCGATATCGATGGGTTTGCGCGAAGAGATGAAGCGCGATAAAAACGTCTTTATGATTGGGGAAGACATTGGTGTCTATGGCGGCGCGTTCAAGGTCACCAAAGGTCTCATTGAAGAATTTGGCGCGGAACGCGTCATGGATACGCCGATTTCAGAAGCCGGCATCATTGGTGTTTGCGTGGGGTCAGCTCTCATGGGCTTGCGCCCGGTTGCTGAAATGCAGTTTGCCGATTTTATCTCCTGCGGCTTTAATCAACTTGTCAATCAAGCGGCCAAAATTCACTATCGCTGGGGTGAAGCCGTGCCGATGGTAGTACGATGTCCATCGGGAGGCGGCGTCCACGGGGGCCCATTCCATTCGCAAAATCCGGAAGCTTGGTTTTTCCATGTGCCGGGACTCAAAATTGTTTCTCCTTCAACCGCGTACGATGCAAAAGGCCTGATCAAGGCCGCGATTCGGGATAATAATCCGGTACTCTATTTCGAACACAAGTTTCTATACCGGCGTATCAAAGGTGAAGTTCCCGAAGACGACTACATTATTC
>JANNSF010000320.1:0-2342 GCA_031402315.1 bacterium
GGACCAGGAATCATGGAAGCCGGGAACAAAGGCGCAAAACGTGCTGGAGGAAAATCGGTGGGGCTAAATATCTACCTTCCGTTTGAGCAAAAGGGAAATGAGTTTATTGATCCAGACAAACTGATTACGTTTGATTATTTCTTTGTACGCAAAGTCATGTTTGTAAAATACTCGCAAGGATTCATCGTGATGCCCGGAGGATTTGGCACCATGGACGAATTATCCGAAGCGCTTACATTGATTCAGACTAAAAAAATCGGACGATTTCCAATCGTGCTCGTGGGGAAGAAATTCTACGGCGGCCTGATTGACTGGATGAAAAAGGTGCTCGTGGCCGAGGGAATGGTTCATGAAGACGATCTGCACCTCTTTAACCTCGTAAACACCCCGGCAGAAGCCGTGAAAGTAATCGACGATTTCTACGCTAAGTACCTCCTCTCTCCGAACTTCTAAGGCCTGCTAAAGAGCCATTTTTTGGCCCAATTCAACCGTTTTTTAATATAGTTTGTCTTTTTCGGAAACTTTAATCGTAATATTACGATTAATAGGCAATTGTCTGAACTGTGATGGAGGTGAGGTGGGTGATGGTTATGATGGTTGGACTCGATGAAATCAAATGGGATTAGCAAAAACGGAGGAATTTACGGTTGGGCAGAATGAACTTGCCATGCTTGGGAAAGCGCTGGGGCATCCGGCCCGGGTGGCCATTCTACAATTTCTGATCCAACAAAAATCTTGCGTATGCGGCGACATTGTTGATGAAATTCCACTTTCACAATCCACGGTGTCACAACACCTGAACGAACTAAAGAAGGCGGGGATAATTAAAGGGAGTATTGATGGTCCAAGTGTTTGCTATTGTATTGACCCGATAGCCTGGAACAGGATGGGAAAAGTAATTACTGTTCTTCTGGAAAGTTTCAAGGATCAAAAATGCTGTTGACTATTTGCAAAATGAACAATACTGTATCATGAACACAACTGAACAATCTCAATTGAAGGAAATGGTCAAGCAAAAATATGGCCAGATTGCCGACCAAAGCAAAACCACCAATGAATCCAGTTGCTGTGGCGCTGGCAACAGCTGCTCGACCATCGACTACACCGTTATGGCTGATGACTACAAGAATCTTGACGGCTATGTTGCCGATGCGGACCTTGGCCTTGGTTGCGGATTGCCCACGGAGCACGCATTGATCAAGCCAGGTGACACGGTAGTTGACCTGGGTTCCGGCGCAGGCAATGATTGTTTTGTGGCTCGGTCCATCGTTGGAGGAACCGGTCATGTAGTTGGTGTGGATTTCACGGAGCGTATGATTGAGAAGGCCCGTAGTAATGCAAAGACCCTTGGCTATACGAATGTTGAATTCCGGCAAGGGGATATTGAAAACCTTCCGATGGCCGGAGGATTTGCGGATGTGGTCGTGAGCAATTGCGTCATGAACCTTGTGCCGAATAAGAAGCAGGCATTTGCCGAAACCTTCCGTATTCTGAAAGAGGGAGGGCATTTTAGCGTCTCCGACATTGTCCTTTCGGGCGAATTGCCGGAAGGCCTCCAGAAATCAGCGGAAATGTATGCCGGGTGTGTATCCGGCGCAATTCAGAAGTCTGAATACCTTTCGATCATCGAGAAGGCGGGCTTCGCGAATATTTCCATTCAAAAAGAAAAGCAGATCAATCTTCCCGATGAAATTCTCAGCAACTATTTGAATGCGGATGAGATTGAAAAATTCAGGAGTGGAATCACGGGGATATTTAGCATCACTGTATACGCCGAGAAAGGCGAGGGGTGTTGTGCCCCGGGATGCTGCAGCTAATCGCGGGTTATGAAGAAAATCCTCGTTCTGTGCACTGGCAACAGCTGTCGAAGCCAAATGGCGGAAGGGTATCTGCGCGTTTTTGCCGGCAGCCGTGCCGCTATCTACAGCGCAGGCATCGAAGCCCATGGAGTCAATCTTCGGGCTATTGCCGTGATGAAGGAAGACGGGATTGATATTTCAGGTCACACATCGAATAAGGTGGAGGACTACGATCCGGTGCAGTTTGACTATGTGATCACAGTTTGTGACAATGCCCGGGAGCATTGCCCGATCTTTCCAGGACAGGCAAAAAAGTTTCACCGTGATTTTCCCGATCCGGCAAGGGCCAAAGGAACGGAGGCAGAAATCACGGCTCAATTCATTGTGGTACGCAATCTGATTAAAGAATATTGCAGGAAGTTTGCCTTGGAATATCTTCACGATTGAAAAGACATAAAAACCAACCCCCTTGAGACCCTACATTCTTGCTGAAACTAATTGGAAGGCAGTCAAAGGAGCCCGTTATGAACTTGCTGTTCTTCC
>JANNSF010000321.1:0-5797 GCA_031402315.1 bacterium
CAGGTCAATCTCTTTATGCGCTGTATTATAGTCGCCGCAGATCACCAGCTTTTTCCCCTGCGCCTTGAGATTATTGATATGAATTAAAAGGGCGTCGTAGAACATCAGTTTAAACTGGAGTCGTTCTTCGCTCATGCCGCCATTGGGAAAATAAATATTGAAGAGAAGAAATTCACCGTGATCGGTCATGATTACACGACCTTCGCTGTCAAATCGCGAATCGCCAAATCCGTTCTCCGCCAGGATGGACTTTTTTTCACAATAGGTTGCCACGCCGCTGTAGCCTTTTCGTTCTGCCGGATTGAGGTATCCTTCGTACCCATTGGGGCGAAGGAGCGACTCGTCCAATTGATCAAGCTGCGCTTTGATTTCTTGCAGACAAAGAATATCGGGCGACTCGAAGCCCAGCCACTCGTGAAAGCCTTTTTTTGCAACCGCCCGCAGTCCATTCACATTCCAGCAGAGTATCTTCATGCTTTATTTTTTCTTGGCCGGGGAAGCGGCTTTCTTTTTTGGGGCGGCCTTTGATTCTTTTTTGATCGGCGTGGGAAAATTGATCTGGGCAAGACAGTTTTCCGAGCCAAAGGAATTGATTACCCTTTGCGCCGTATCGTCGGTCTGCCATTGACCGTCGACACGATAGAGAAATTGATATTCCCCTTCTTCCAGATTGAGTTCAATTTCCCAAACGTTCGCTTTTCCTTTTTTCATCGGATGCGAAGTTTCATTCCAGCCGTTAAAATCGCCGAGTAAGGCAACCTGTTTGACCGAAGTGGTTTTGACTGTGAATTTTGTTTTCTTGGTAGTTGAATTGACCGAAACCATGAAATCTCCTCTTTTTTCTGTGGGCTGACTAACATTATTAAATCGCCGCATTGTAATGAAAAAAGCATGAAAACTCAAAAAAAATGTTTAAAAATGGCGATAATTCAGAGAAAAAATGGATTTCTATGTCCGTTTTTATCGAAGTTTTAATTGACTTTAAGAAGTGAGATCAATACTTTGGCGAGCATTTTAATAAAATTGATTCCTATCAATTAAGTTTTTCAATAAACGTAAGGACGGGTAATGGCAGGTGTAGCAGATTTTAAGACGGGCATGACGATTTTGATGGATGGTAATCTATTTGTGATCACGGAATTTCAGCATCGCAATCCGGGCAACTGGCGGGCGTTTGTGGTTGCGAAACTAAAAAATGTAAAATCGGGACGGTTGATTGAAAAAACGTTCCGTTCTCATGATAAATTGGAAGAAGTGCGCACGGACAATAAGAAGATGAGTTTTTTGTACAGCGACGGCGACATGATGCACTTTATGGACAATGAGAATTTTGAGCAGGTCGGCATTACGCGCGAAGCGGTCGGCGATGCGGCCAAATTTTTGAAAGAGGGCATTGCCCCGAATATTTTGTTTTACGAAGGCAACGCGATTAGCATCGAAATGCCGATCACGGTCGAATTGCGTGTGACGAGCACCGTTCCGGGTGTGCGCGGAGACACGGTGACCGGCGGCACGAAGCCGGCGGAAGTTGAATCCGGCGCGACTGTAAATGTACCGTTTTTCATCAACGAAGGCGACTTACTTAAAATTGACACGCGCAGCGGGAGCTATCTCGAACGCGTCAATAGTAAATAAAACCACAACCTAAGGAGCGCGGAAAATGGATCTCAAAGATTTGAAGAACCTCATCAAGCTTGTGGATGAGAGTAATGTCAGCGAAGTGGAGATCGAACAGGATAACGCCAAGACCAAGGGAAAAATAAAAATTCGCATCAGTAAAAACGGGGGTACGATGGCGTACGTGCAGCAGCCGCATCACATGCCGATCCCGATGCAGCCCGCGCAACATTTGCCGCCGGCGGCCGTGCAGTTTGAAAGTCAGGAGACCATTCAGAAATCGGCATCGGAAAGACCGGCCGACGTTGTGGATAAAGGTAATTTCATCGAAGTTAAATCACCGATTGTCGGCACCTTCTACCGTTCGCCCGCGCCGGATGCGGATTCGTATGTTCAGGTCGGTTCTGTGGTCAAACCCGGGCAGACGCTTTGTATAATCGAAGCGATGAAAATCATGAACGAGATCGAATCGGAGTCTTCCGGAAAGATTGCCAAAATTTGCGTCGAAACGGGCCAGGCGGTAGAGTACAATCAGGTTTTGTTTTTGATCGAAAAATAATTGGATTTAAATGTTTACTCTTAAAACGCCCGGGAAGTAATTCTCGGGCGTTTTTGTTTAGGTATTCTTTACTAAATTGACTTCTAATTGTCACGAACCTTAAGTGACAAATTGACCATCTTAAAGCGTGCATCTATTCAATAAGTAAAAACACGCGCAGACGGCTAATGCCGCCCGCTGGGATTGTGTTCCGGCCATTTAGGGCGTAATAATTCATCAATCGCCTCTTGCCTTTGACTATTTACCTGTCTAAACTCAATAGTCTTATCAATCTCTGATAGTGAAAATTTGAAAAAAAATCGTGGCAAATGCGGGAGAATCCAAACCTGAAAAAATACTGTTCTATACATATGGGCAATCTCTAAAGTTCAAATCATGGGGGAGGAGGTGAAGAAAGTGAAAACAACAAAAATGAAATGCGCGCTCATCGTACTATATCTTGTAACGCTTCCGGGATGTGAAAACCATCACAACAAAGATCACAGGCTTTATGGAGACGATGGCGAGCTATGCGCTTCGGATGCGACCTGGTCGCATGGCGAAGGAGACTTGCAGAATACCAAACGAGCCTCAGGCATTCGTACGAAAGACTGTTTTTATGGGCCGGTGGATACGCCGAAGGTGCAGTGGAGTTTCCCGATCGGCGGACCGGGTAATGCCGGTGCACCAGTCATAGGTGATGACGGAACGATCTATCTCGTCGGTGAGTATCCGGGTGAAGTAGATGATGAGAAAATCCCGAGAAATTCAGGATTAATGGCTATTTCGCCCTCAGGATCACTAAAATGGTTTTTCAAAATACCTCTTTTTGGATATGGCTTTTATTTCAAGTCCCCCGCCATTTCAAGAGATGGAACAATTTATCTATCATGGTGGGACAGTACATTCTACGCGATTAATTCTGACGGTAATCTCAAATGGAAATACTATTTGGGCCCCGGAGCGGTTGGTTCTTCTGATCCTGTCATTGACGATGACGGAAACATATACGCGGGAAAGGATACGATATTCTGTTTTAATTCATCAGGAAACGTCAGGTGGAGGTCTTCAATTGATCTTCCGTTGGTCTGGAAAACGTGTCATCGAGTTGTTTTGGGGAAAAATTACATTTTCTGCGGATATCGCGGATTTGGAATTTTGGCTTTGGATTATAAAGGGCGTAAACAATGGTTCTATCCCGTTGACCTTGAAGACTTTGTTCATTACGGAATTCTTGTGGACGAAGATGAGAATCTGTATTTCAAAACAGGTCCGAATGGGATCGAGTCCATTGACAAGAATGGCCAGCTACGCTGGAAAAAAGGATTCGGGATTCTCGGAGGCGGTATGACCGAACCGGTACTTCGTGGAGATTATTTGTATTTCGGCGTATTTCAGAATGTGGTCAAACTTCACAAAGACACCGGCGAAATTATCTGGAGTGTAGAAACATTCCGGAGTGGAGAGTATGTCTCACAGCACGCCTCCCCTCTGATAGACGACCAGGGTATCCTATATATTACTGCCGGTATATCACTTTATTACGGGGGCCCTTCCCTCGTTGCCGTATCAGCGGCCACAGGAGAAAAACTCTGGGGAATAACTATTCCGGCTGTGAGTAGCGCGTCAGAAGGCTATCTCGGGTTGTCGTCCGACGGGCATTTGTATTTAGCAGGACAAGAGTTCGACAATGCAGTCCAAATGCTTTATTCGATAAAGTAAACAAATTCTAAAAAATGGAGATAAAAAATGAAAAAGAAGATTTTTGGTTTGACGCAATTGTTATTCTTGATAATTTCAAACAATCTGTCCGCGCAATATGATGGTGTACCTTGGAGTAGCCCAACGGCAGAGCTTTTTTGTAGATTTGACAAGGGATCCTATGATCTCGGACACTACTTCACATATCAAGTTATTGGTACGGCTTATGACCAGTACTACAATCCTGTTGTTGTGCCCTCTGGCGAAGTAAGTGCGGCTGTTATTAGGTATAATCTGGACGGGAACGAGACCTCGACATAGGATAACGGCACATTTTACTATGGAAAGTATATAATACGGCTATATAAACCTGATAACACGCGAGTGAATACTACTGATTACATCATCGACTTTCGCGATGCGGACTACCCTTATGTCAACGGGAATGATTTTTACTTGAACGCCGATTTGAGATTTCAAAGTATATTCTGGTCCCAAGGAGCGACATCCGGCCCTTCTTACAATTCAATTAACATATGGGACGCTTTTTATACCCACAAGGCCCAGAACCAATTGCTGTTCAAAAATTTCAAGTTATCTGTAGAGGCCACGCCAAACGGTCAGTCGATTGAGGCAAATCTTAATGGGCAAATTTATTCTGTTTCACCGAGTTTACCACGGCAATTAGGTTTTGGATTTGGAGCGGCGTATGGAATTCAAGCAGTCTTGCCACAATCACTTGGATCAAATGTTTATTTCAGCAAATGGTCGGATGGTTTACTATTTGATAATACTAGAACATTGATTGTAGCGGGCGAAAATTATGCAAATTATACGGCCACGTACAAAACGACATCCCAATACAACAATGCCACTCTGCACTCAATCTCTTATGGTATTACGTATAACTCAGAAACTGTTTATTTTGGTTCTAATGGATATATTCCTTTCAACAGCAGTTACTTGACAACTCACAACGTTAATCTCGAATGGTGGGTGAAGTATGACATTGGAGGGGAGTGGTTTAAAACGATAAGCCCTTGGTTCTATGTTCAGGGCTCTACCTACGACAATTTTCAAGCAAAATGCTACTTGCGGGATAGTACGGACACTATTGCCATCTGGTCAAACGAAACCCATGCGATCTATAATGGCCCTCCACCGCCTCCACCCAACAATTGTCCAAGCCCATTTAGGGGAATTGCTCAAATTGATCAAAGTAATGTTAACCCATGCTCTTCTACACTGAGAGAAGATGATTCGCAAAATCAACAGAACGCTGTATCAGGCTTTATCAAACACAAACTCGAGCCTTTTGCGCCGTCTATGGTTGTCAAATTTGGCATTGGACAGAATTCCAATGCGACAATGAAAATCTTTTCCGGTGGAACTGAGATCAGGACTCTATTCGGGGAATTCTTTTCAAAAGGTAAATATGCCACCTATTGGGATGGGAAAAATGAATCGGGTCAGATGATGCCCGATGGTGAGTATACGTTTAAGCTCCAGATCGGTAATCAGGAATTTACGAAGAATTGGAAATTTGTAAGTCTGGCGGGTATTGAATTCCCTATTCAAGATCCGGATATGCTCCTTCACTACAGAAACGCACGATACTTCGCCTTATGAAGCCAAATCTCTCCAATATGGTTCATAAATTTCGCTGGAAGGCCACGGATCCTTACATCGAAGGCAATGACCTTGCGGATGTAACTGATGAGGACGATGAAGCCTCGCTCGATGAAGGCGGAAGTGACATTTTGGCAAACATGACGCTGAATTCAAGTGCCTCTAGTGAGCAAACTGTAACGGAAACGGTGAAATCAACCGATCCCTCGAAAGTTGACTCGTCGGCCATAGTAACTGAAGCCAAACTGGTTGATGACTCGGATAAGTCGGATAACAAGGATTCGAAAGGAACCAAGGATGGAATTTCAACGG
>JANNSF010000322.1:0-9459 GCA_031402315.1 bacterium
ACGTGTTTTGAAGTACCCGCGATAGTCTTGGCGATTGGCCGTCATCGGCGTATAAACCGACTCATCGGCCGTGCGAATAAAAAACGTCTCATCGTTCCATCCCCGCTGGATGCCCACGCCAATTTCACTTTCATAAAAACGGTACCCTAATCCAACGCCGAAATTCCAAAGCGACCTCCGATCATTTCCCCAGAAATTTCCGGAAAGGGTGACATCCAGTGTGCTAAATAGGGGTTGTATATAGGACAAATTAATCTGATCAAAATCATAATACTGATTCAAGAGTCTTTTTGATTCTTCTCGCCGCAAATTATGAATTGGTAGCGTGCGATTCCATTGAAGGATAATCACGCCTTTGGAATCATCACCATAATGAACAGGGAAATAACCGGTCGTTCCCGTTTTGATCAGTCCAAAGTAATAGTGATTGCCATAGTCGTATCGGTGTTCTTTGATTCGGCCATGAAACAAGTCGGCATATTCCATAAACGTCGTGACCGAACGCTCCTTCAGCGGATCGGAGTAATTGACGGTTTGGAAAGAATGGCCGGGTGATAAAATCGGCGCTACAAGATAATCATAAGCCGCACCCGGATTCTGGCTCCAAAGGGATAACGGTAAAATCCCAAACAAGATTAGTCGGAAGATATTTTTCATGGAGTTTCCTTTACAATAGATGAGCACTAAAAAGAGATAGCGTTTATTCATATCGCTACAGAGAAATTGTAAATGAATAATCTAAAAATCGCGTTAAGAATACCAATGCCCTCTCGCTCCAAAGGAGTCACTTGACGAAGACGCGAAAGCCTCAAAACTAGAGACTTAGGATGCAAAAGCATGAAGCATTGATTCACCTGTTGGCTGAGGTGGCGGCGCGTAGGATTCAGGAAAGAATTGTTAATTGACATAACGCAAATAATTTTTTATATCGTCTCTGAAGTTGCATTTTTACAAGCATAAACAAGCAATGTCTAACGGCGACACACTATTTCAGTCCCTCTTAAATAAGCAGGTTACGCTTTTCGGACAGGTTAAGTCTTTTCCGGCCGATACGACGATTTTGGTGGAAGACGGCTATATCCGGTCAATTCCCATTGTGCTCAAAGGAAGCATGAAAGTATTGCGAACCGATGAGAATGGGCGCGAGATGCTGCTTTACTACATACGGCCCGGCGAAAGCTGTATCATGTCCTTTCTGGGCGGTATTCATAACGATACGAGCAAAGTAAAAGCGGTCGTCGAAGAGGATTCAGAAATACTCCTCATCCCGGTTGAAAAAGCGAATGCGTGGATCAAAGAATTTCCCGAATGGTCGGACTATATATTTAGACTATACCATACACGCTTCGAAGAATTGCTTTCTGTGGTCAATGCCCTTGCTTTTCAAAGCCTGGATACGCGAATCATGCATTTACTAAATCAAAAAGCGTCCCTATTTCATTCTAAAGAAATTATCGTGACGCATCAACAGTTGGCCGATGAACTGGGGATCGTGCGTGAAGCCGTTTCGCGCGTATTAAAACAAATGGAATACTCCGGTCTCGTGAGTTTATCGCGAAACAAAATCACGGTTTTGTAAATGTGAGAGCGATTCCAAAAAAAGACAAAATATTTGTCGGAATTCAATTTTTATTGTTCGCCATTTACTTCATACCGATTTTTTCAATCCCTATCCCCGACTCCATCCAATACGTTGGCTTAGCGTTTGTAGTCATGGGAATTATGATAGCAGGGATTTCACTCTTACAACTCAACACCAATCTCACACCATTCCCGACTCCCAAAGACGCAAGCGTTTTAGTTACCAACGGTATTTTCAAATTCATCCGTCACCCGGTTTATTCCGGCGTACTCTTGATCGCGTTTGGCTATGCACTGTATTGCGGGAGTCTATGGAAAATTGCCGTCAGTGCGGCTTTGTGGTTACTCCTCTATTCTAAATCCCGATACGAAGAATCAATTCTCGCCGATCGCTTCCCCGCCTACCACGAATACTGCCGTGTGACCCCACGATTTTTTCCTTTCCTTTAGTAATCGGGCTATCTTTTTCCGATCTAAAAAATCGCTTCTTGTGTAACATCGATCACAGACATTGAACTTTTGATCCCTTATTCTAGGACCGTCATTTAGTTCAAACATTGTCTTAAAAAAGGAGATTGAAATGAAAAAGAATATGGGTTCAATGGATCGTAGCATTCGCACGGCACTTGCCGTCGTCGTGGCCGCACTTTATTTCACAAATGTCATTTCTGGAACGCTTGGCCTCGTTTTACTGGTTTTTGCGGGCATTTTTGTTTTAACCAGTGTCGTTAGTTTTTGCCCCCTGTACGCGGTGTTTGGAATCAAGACGTGCAAGACGGAGGCCGTTGAGTAACGTCTAAATTAAAAAGGGCACGTTTTTGCGTGCCCTTTAAAAAATATCTAACCATAACTTATTTCAATTTTTCACTCACCAGTTTGGCCTGGGTAAATAGCATAAGATAATCGCGTCCACCGGCCTTAGAATCCGTACCGCTCATATTAAAGCCGCCAAATGGATGTACACCGACCAAAGCGCCGGTGCATTTGCGATTCAAATATAAATTACCCACATGGAATTCCTGGCGGGCACGTTCCAATTTCTTCTTGTTCTTTGAAAATATAGCACCGGTCAAACCGTATTCCGTATTATTGGCAATCTCGAGCGCATGATCAAAATCTCGCGCTTTGATAACGCCGAGAACCGGCCCGAAAATTTCCTCCAGCGAAATAGTAGCGCGCGGTTTGACATCGTCGATGATCGTGGGTTGAACAAAATTGCCTTTCGTATCGTCCTTTCCCCCGCCGAGCACCACGTGCCCACCATCTTGTTTGGCTTTATCTATATACCACATCATACTGTCCATCGCCTTCTGATTAATCACCGGACCCATGAAATTGGCCGGCAACGTCGGATCGCCTTGCGTCAGCGTTTTGGCTTTTGCGAGCAGCTTTTCCATAAATTTTTTATGGACACTCTCAACGACAATCGCGCGTGAACACGCCGAACATTTTTGACCCTGAAAACCAAACGCGGACGATACCACCGCCTCGGCAGCCTTATCAAGATCCGCTTCGTTATCTACAATAATTCCGTCTTTTCCACCCATTTCCGCGATGATACGCTTGATCCAAAGCTGTGACGGCTGCGCTTCGGACGCAACTTTATTAATATGAAGCCCTACGGCCTTGGAGCCGGTAAAAGCAATAAATCGCGTTTTCGGATGCTTCGTCAAAGCATCCCCCATGCCGGAACCCGGACCGGGAAGAAAATTGACCACACCATTCGGCAAACCGATTTCTTCAAGCAGCGCCATAAACTTCGCGGCAATCGTCGGTGAATCCGACGAGGGCTTGAGCACGACGGTATTACCCGCTACAAAAGCCGCGGTGGTCATGCCAACCATGATGGCCAGTGGGAAATTCCACGGCGGAATCACCGCGCCGACACCTAGCGGTATATACTCCAGTCGGTTCGCTTCACCGGGGATTTTGATGAGCGGCTGGTCCGACGCATACCGCAACATTTCTCTTCCATAGAACTCCATGAAGTCAATCGCTTCCGCGGTGTCGCCATCTGCTTCCGCCCAACTCTTGCCCACTTCATAAACCATCAGCGCTGAAAATTCATGTTTGCGTTTGCGCATCAGATCCGATGCTTTGAATAAATATTGCGCTCTTTTTTCCGGCGTGACACGGCTCCAAGATTGAAAACGTTCGTGCGCAACTTCGATCGCCTTGTTCGCAAGTTCTTCCGTGCCATCAAAAAATCGGCCGATCACTTGTTCGCGATTAGCCGGATTGGTCGATTTGAAGGAATGGTTGGTGCGGACACGATTACCGTCAATAATAATGAAATATTCCTTACCCAATTCGCCCGACACCTTCTTAAGCGCTTTTTCAAAAGCTTTCCGATTGGACGGTTTTGAAAAATCCGTAAAAGGCTCGTTTTTGAAAAGTTTGATTTTGAATTTCTTCGTTGCCATAAAAGCTCCTGTACACTAGAATGAATAATTTTTTCAAACGGGCTTAATATATTTAAGGACAGCTCTTTTTTCAAGGGAATACGATGGAATTTTAGCCTATGCGATTTGAATCAACTATTCATTTGAATGGGACGCAAATAAAATTTATCATGGCCCATGCGTTTTCTTATCCTCGCGCTTCTTACGCCGCTTATCATGGCACAGTCGAATGCGCGTTTTGATGTGCTTTCAATACGCCACGGATTGTCGCAATCGTCGGTCACTTCGATCATGCAGGACGCCCAAGGATTCATGTGGTTTGGTACCGGTAATGGGCTCAACAAATTTGACGGCTATACGTTTACAACGTTTCTCCACGACGACCGCGATTCTCATTCCCTTTCGAATAACAACATTCAATCGCTCTATCAGGACCGTGAAGGCGTCTACTGGATCGGAACCCGCAACGGTCTAAATATACTCGATCCCGCCACGAAACGTTTTACTTCGTTTAAACATACCAAAGAGCCCTCTAGTCTTATACATAATTCCGTCGTGGCAATCGGTGAAGATCGGGAGGGACTCTTGTGGATTGGTACGAATGGCGGATTGGATATTTTGGATCGCAAGACCGACCGATTTTTACATCAGGACATCAAATCCCTCATTTGGTCGATATTCGAATCCTCGTCAGGAACGATGTGGTTTTGTTCCGAAGGGAAAGGGCTTCTTCGTTTTGACCGATCCACCGGTCATTTTAGATCGTTTGTGTCACGTGATGGCGACCTTCAAAGCATTAGCTCCAATCGTGTTTTTTCGATTACCGAAGACCGTTATTCCAATTTATGGATTGCGACGCCTAATGGATTGAATCGCCTGGATCCGAGAGACACACTCTTTACACGTTTCTTGCATGATCCGCAGGATTCCAAAAGCCTGAGCCACAATAATATTCAGGCTGTTCGATACGATTCCACTCAAAATCAGATTTGGATGGCAACTTTTGGCGGAGGTATCAATGTCATGGACATTCGAAGCCCGGGCGTCTTTTCCAACTATCGGCACAATCCCCAGAATCTGCATTCGTTGGCCGGTGACTTCGCTTGGACTATTTATAAAGACCGTTCGGAGGTTGTGTGGGTCGGTACGTACAGCAATGGCATAAGCCTTTTGGATCAAAGAGCCAAAGAATTTTCGATCTACAGTCAGTCACCGGCTCGCGGCGGACTAAGTCATAATCACATCACGTCCCTCGCCGAAAGTAAAGATGGATCGATTTGGATTGGAACATTTGGCGGCGGCGTAAATCGCCTTGATCGCGCGAGTAAGAGTACGACATCGTATCACACTCCCTGGGGACGGCCTTTTGGTTTGACTTCCGAAAAGATATGGGCGATTTTTGAAGATCGGAAAGGTGTAGTTTGGATTGGCACCGATCGGGAGGGTTTGAATCGACTCGATCCAATCTCGGGTAACGTAGCAGTGTTTAAACATTTCAATTCCGAAAATATTGCCAGTAATGTGATCTATCGGATCCACGAGGATATCGAAGGACTGATTTGGCTGGGTACCGGTCGCGGTGTCAGCACATACGACAAAGACAAAAATATCTTTACCAATTACTCTTTTGATCCCAAAGATTCCAACTCCGTTCCCGATAATTTTGTCGCGTCCATCGCGGAAGTTCCCGATGGCTCCGGAATTTGGTTTGGCACGGGCGGCGGAGCCTGTTTTTGGGATCGCTCGTCACGTCGCATGAAACGCCTGCAAAAACCGCAAACCCTGGCCGGAATACTCACGATATACTGCCAATCCAGAGATGACGTTTGGTTTGGTATGGAAGATCGTGGTCTGATTCGGCTCTTCCATGATTCGATTACCATTTATGACAAATCGATGGGGCTGACGAGCAATAGTGTCTATGGCGTTCTGCCGGACTCTCAAGGATACCTGTGGCTTGGCACGGGGCTTGGGCTCATAAAATTTGATCCGAAAACGGGGCGATCGGTAGTTTTCAATACCGGTGATGGCCTTATGGATGATGAATTTAATCAAGGCGCCTTTCTGAAAACAAAACGAGGGGAATTGTTTTTTGGCGGATCGCATGGCGTCTGCTCATTCTTTCCGGATCGGATTCAAAATAATCAATTTGTCCCCCCTATAGCCATTACCTCATTCAAAGTTTTTAATCAGGAAATCCGGTCCAACTTTTTGGAGGGTGACATTGTAGAATTGCCGTACAACGATAATGTTTTTTCTTTCGAATTTTCTGCCCTTGCGTATAATAATTCCGCAAAAAATTCGTACGCGTATACGATGGAGAATTTTGAAAGCCAGTGGAATTACGTCGGACAACGCCGATTTGCAGCCTATACCAATCTTGATCCCGGCACGTACACGTTCCGTGTAAAGGGCACCAACAATGACGGCATCTGGAATGAAAAGGGAACGTCCATACGGATGGTCATCCATCCGCCGTTTTGGCGAACGTGGTGGTTTCGCCTTCTGATATTCATTGCCGTCGTTGGCGTGCTCTGGACTTTTTACCGCCTTTGGGAAAAGCGACTTCTGGAAATCGAGCGCCTGCGTGTTCGTATCGCCGGTGATTTGCACGACGATGTCGGCGCCACGCTGACTAAAATTTCGCTGTACTCGGAATTGATTCGCGGCGGCATGGATAAACACAATCACGATTCGTTTTTGGCAAACATTAATTCGATGAGCCGTGAGGTCATTACGACCATGAGCGATATTGTCTGGTCGATCGACGCACGCAATGATTTTTCCGACAGCCTCATTACCCACATGCGTGATTTTGCTTACGATTTGCTGACGCCGAAATCGATAAAAATCCAATTTCATATCGAAGGCGTCGAGCCGCAAAAAGTACGGTCGGCCTTTCGCCAATCCGTTTATCTTATTTTTAAAGAAAGCGTTAACAATATCGCCAAGCATGCCGACGCCACGGAAGTGACGATCCATCTACAGCGTCAGAAGCAGCTTTTTCACATGACCATCCATGATAATGGGAAAGGCTTTGATCCGGAACGTGCAAAAAAAGGACATGGCTTAAGGAATCTCGCGATGCGTGCCAAGCAAATAAACGGTCAATTGACGATCGCGGAATCGAACGGGACTAAAATCGAACTTGTTGTGCCCTGGAAATAGATCAGTCAATTTCATCGTCTACTGAAAACAAGGAGCCTTATGAGTGAAATTCGGATCGATGCATTATTACCTCAAGAGATGGCAACCCGAGCCGAGTATCTGGGCGTGCGTAAAGCCGAAATGCCGTTTCTTAAGATGTTTATGTTGTCTTTATTGGCGGGGGCTTTTATCTCATTGGGCGCCATTTTTGCAACGACGGTGAGTGCCGGAAGCATGCCAATCTTAACCGGCAGCGGCGATGTGGTCTATACGACCGGGCTGCCTTTTGGAGTTACACGCTTGATGGGCGGATTGGTCTTTTCATTAGGATTGATCCTCGTGGTCGTAGGCGGCGCAGAATTGTTTACCGGCAATAATCTGATTGTCATGGCCTGGGCGAGTGGCAAAGTAACAGCCGCCGCGGTCCTTCGAAATTGGGCGGTTGTTTACTTGGGCAATTTCATTGGAGCCCTGGGTACCGTGGTTCTCATGTTTTTTACACGTCAGTACACCTTTGGGGCAAACTCGGTAGGAATTGCGGCCCTTAAAACAGCGGTCGCAAAATGCGATCTGACCTTTATTCAAGCGCTGGTATTGGGCATTCTATGCAATGCCCTGGTCTGTATGGCCGTTTGGTTGACCTTCAGCGCCCGAAGTACACTGGACAAGATTATTGCGGTTATTCTTCCTGTTACGGCGTTTGTAGCCGCGGGGTTTGAACACAGTATCGCCAATATGTATTTCATTCCTTATGCCTTGTTCATCAAAATATTTGACCCGGATTTCGTGTCTCGCGTGGCCGACAAACTGCCTAATCTTGATACATTGACATGGCAGGCTTTCTGGATCAACAATCTTCTGCCGGTGACTATCGGAAATATCATAGGTGGAGCGGTACTGGTGGCTGCCGTTTACTGGGCCATCTATTTGCAACCCGATAAATCGTAAACGAAGGAGATTATTATGAAGGCCTATGTGCTTATCAAAATCCGAACCGGCGAAGTAAAGGACGTGGTACGCCAATTGAGAAAGATCGACAAGATTATTGAAGCGAATATGACGTTCGGCACGTACGATGCCGTGGCCGTGCTTGAGACGCCGGACATTAGCGCGTTGGGAAATCTGATCGCTTCCGCGATTCAACCGATCCCAGGGGTGGAGCAAACCTTGACTTGTCTGGCGGTCGAAATTTGAGCTGGCCGAAAGTGGCTTCCGGATTGCTCGTCAATTAGTCACTCCGATAAAGTCCGAGGTTCAAATAGCGAATCGAAATCCAAAATAGAAAATTCATTTTCAGGTGATCTCATCCCTCAATAAAATAGTATGAACTATGCAACATCCCACAACGGGTAAGAGCGCAAAGTCATGAATCCTCATCAACTCTACTCCATTTCAGTATCCGAATCGCTGGGTTCGGTCAGTGCGATTTGGTTTTGCCCTCCCGATGCAAAAGCGATGTTTGTTTTTGCGCACGGGGCCGGGGCCGGAATGAATCATCCCTTCATGACTAGAATTTCGGATCTGCTTTTCGAACGCCGTATCGCCACGCTGCGGTATAATTTTTTATATATGGAAAAAAAATCAAAACGCCCGGATCCGCCTGCGGTGGCGATTCAAACTGTGTCTTCAGCCGTTCAGTACGCCCGAACCCTTTCGACCCTGCCAATTTTCGTCGGTGGAAAATCCTTCGGCGGGCGCATGACTTCAACCGCAACCTCGAAGGGCCTTTTGGGCCAACCGGACGGTTTAATCTTTCTGGGATTTCCGCTTCATCCGGCCGGAAAGCCATCCCTTGAACGTGCCGAGCATTTGACACAAATACGCAGGCCTATGCTTTTTCTCCACGGCTCCAAGGACGCCCTGGCCGATCTTGATTTGTTAAGATTCGTCTGTTCCGGACTGGGCGGTTTCGCTACGCTCAAAACTTGGGATTTTGTCGATCATTCATTTCATGCTCCCAAATCATCTGGCAAATCCGATTCCGATACGATGACTGAATTAGCCGAATACATTTCTATTTGGATTTCTGATCGCTTTCAATAATTTGGCTTATGAAACCTGTCTTCAAGAAATCCGATTTCAAGATTGACACGCTCGAGCGCTCGCTGACGATTCCCTCAAGGTGGTTTGTCGGACCAGAGTTCCACGATTTTGATCGCGAACATATCTTTTTGAAATCCTGGCAATACCTGGGCCATCTTGATC
Source organism: bacterium (assembly GCA_031402315.1). GTDB lineage: Bacteria > CLD3 > CLD3 > SB21 > SB21 > JANNSF01. The sequence continues at coordinate 9,336 of JANNSF010000322.1, forward strand.
GCGTGAAGAATTCCGGCGACCTGATCACGGGCACCATAGCCGGCAATCCCGTATTGGTAGTACGCGGCAAAGATATGTCGCTCCGAGCATTTTATAACGTGTGCCGCCACCGCGGAGGGCCTCT
>JANNSF010000323.1:0-2352 GCA_031402315.1 bacterium
TATAGGTACATTTCATCCGAAATGGATTACGCAGGGTGAGCTATTTTAGTACTAAGGTGGTTACTTAAGAGAACCCTAAAGTCAGATAGGGCCACTCGGGCTGACGACAAATCCGTAGGTTGAGTTGCCCGATCATCCTCAATTCAGGCGGACGCCTATAGGGACATCGGCATTTGGGCGAATAGCCAAAGTTAGGTAGGTCTGCTTCAGAAACTCTGTAAGATGTAATATGGGATCGCAACGAATAACCTCGATACAATTTACCAACTATAAGTCATTTGAGAGATTCTCGATTAGCCTAGAGAGAATCAATATTCTAGTTGGCCCTAACAATGCAGGGAAGTCAACAATTGTAGGATCGCTCAAGATACTGGCTGAAGGCATTAGAAAGGCAAAAAGTAAGAACCCGCGATCGATCAAAGATCCAAGTGGTATAAGTGTTCAAGGCTACCAGATTGAATTGGAGGAAGTACCAGTTGCTACGGAGAATGTATTCTATAACTATAATGATGCTGAGGCGGCGGTTATTCGATTTAAGCTATCTGATGCATCGATTTTGCAGCTGTTCTTTCCTGAACAAGGCGTGTGCTTCATGAATTGCGAAGCTACTTCAGCTGTAATTAATTCTGTACGAGACTTCAAAGATCATTTTGATCTAGATATTGGATACGTTCCAGTTCTCGGGCCAGTCGAACACAGAGAGCCATTGTTTCAGCCAGAGGCAGCCCGACGCGCGCTTTTGACTCATAGAGCCTCAAGAAACTTTCGTAATATTTGGTTTCATTTTCCTGAAGGATTTCCCGAATTCAAAGCACTCGTCAAAGCAACCTGGCCCGGTATGGAAATTGCTAAGCCTGAAATTGACAATAGTGGAGATAAAACTGTACTAAATATGTTCTGTCCGGAAGATAGGATAGATCGGGAAATTTATTGGTCGGGTTTTGGATTTCAGGTTTGGTGTCAGATGTTGACATATATTCTAAAGAGTAAGGGCGTCTCCATCTTTATCGTTGATGAACCTGACATTTACTTACACTCAGATTTGCAACGTCAACTCCTTACAATGCTTAAGGGGCTTGGGCCAGATATTCTCATTGCTACACATTCAACTGAAATTATTAGCGAAGCGGAACTGAATGAGATACTGGTAGTCAATAAGGCACTTAAATCAGCCAAGAGAATAAAGGACCCGAGTGAGCTTCAAGGAATATTTCACACGCTTGGGTCCAATCTCAATCCTACAATGACCCAAATTGCTAAGTCGAGGCGGGTTCTATTTGTTGAAGGGAAAGATTATGGCATTTTATCCAAATTCGCCAAGAAGTTGGGATTAGAGCAGACTGCAAATAGAACTGATTTTGCTGTTGTTCCAGTTGAAGGCTTTAACCCGGTAAAACTTCGGGCATTTAAGGAGGGAATAGAGAAAACCATCGGCAGTAAAGTTATCTCAGCTGTTATTTTTGATCGAGACTACAGGTCTCAAGCTGAGGTTGATACAGAGGTGAGAGACCTCGAGAGAGGAAATTGTTTCGCGAGGATTCACTCGGCTAAGGAAATTGAAAACTTCTTATTAGTGCCTGAAGCACTAAAGTCAGCAATCAACAAAAAGATTGACGAGCGAAATTTTCGTACAGGTGAGACGAAGATTTTTAGTGAGGACATTCATACACTTCTAGCCAGGCTTTGTGAGGAGTTTAGGACCACGGTTCAAGCTCAGCTTCAGTCATATCGCCAGAAATTTGAGAAGAGTATGAACCCTAGGTCGGACGGTTCCGCCGTGATTGAGTCTGCCATAAAGGAGTTTGAAAGCAATTGGGGGGATTTGTCCAAGAGGATTTGGATGGTTCCCGGCAAAGATTATCTATCTAGACTCAACAAGTACCTTCAGAATAACTATGCTGTCGGTTTATCGTATTCAGAAATCATTAGTAACATGCGAAGAAAAGATGTCCCGGCCGAGGTATGTTCGTTAATCGAACAAGTCGATGCCTTTAGGAAAGAAAGCGTGGATTAGAAGGCGGTACACCTTATGGCGTGCGTTTAGCAACTTGGTCTGGCGCGGCGTCATGCCTTCGGCAGACAGGAACATTATAGCGCGCTTTTAGCCGACAGGGCTGGCGCGAAGTCTCCGACGCGTGCCGTTTCGAAAGTCATTATCCATACTCTTGGATCGGGAATTGATTCACTTTGACTTTGCTTACACAACCATGGAATCGTCTAGACCACTTCTTCGATAAACTATTTCATGACCGTAAAGGGTGTTTGGCTATCGATTTTATGGGATGCTCTTAGTACCTTCGATCGTCCGTTCACAACGGGCACGCGCTTCAAGCGCGCGCCATAGTGGCCCGG
>JANNSF010000324.1:0-4169 GCA_031402315.1 bacterium
AACCCAAATGAATGCGTCGAGCTTATCAGAAGCCGCTGCACATCGGTTATCATGGGAAATCATGATCAGGCTGTCAACGATCTCGATATTGTTGAAAAATTTAGTGAAGTCGCGCGTGAGGCAATCTTTTGGACGGCAAGAAACTTGAATGAACAAAGTCTAACGTACCTGAATGAACTTCCATACTCGATGACCAGAGATAACTTGCTGTTTGTTCATGCCTCTCCAATCCGACCCGATCGCTGGACTTATTTGTTTACGATACAGCAGGCGATGCCGGAATTTGATGGGTTTGACGAGAATATTTGTTTCGTAGGCCATACCCATGCTCCGCGTGTATTTAGTAATTCAACCGAGGCCACGGTAATCAATAAAGAATTTAAGTTTATTATTAATGTGGGATCCGTAGGACAGCCCCGGGACGGCGATCCGCGTGTTAGTTTTGGTGTTTTTGATACGGAGACTTGGGATTATAAGAATATTCGATCGGCGTATGAGGTCGAGGAGGCCGCGTACAAGATAATGCAAAACGGCCTACCCATCATTTTAGCCGAACGGCTAAAACGCGGCAGGTAAGGGACATTTTTTAGGAGAGACATGATACATAAGATACTTGGAATTGTTTTTGGGAACAAGCATCAGCGCGACGTCAAAAAGATTTTGCCTATTGTGGATGAAATCAATCAGTATTTCCAATCGTACGACGCCATGACCGATGATCAACTGCGTGAAAAAACGGCTGAATTTAAATCTCGGATACGGGAAACAACGAAGGATGAAGAAGACGCCGTATTAAAAGTGAAAAACGAAATCGCATCCAACACGGATCCGAATAAAGCAAAAGCCTTAATTGAAGATCTAAAACAAGCAGAAAAGGCTTTGACGCTCATACAGCAAGCCGCTCTGGACGAAATTTCGCCGGAAGCATTTGCTTGTTTTAAACAAGCGTGCGTTCGACTTAAGAATCAGAAATATATCGTTTGTGGCCGTGAGGTCACGTGGGATATGGTTCCATACGATGTTCAATTAATTGGTGGTATTGTTTTACATCAAGGTAAGATTGCTGAAATGGCCACCGGTGAAGGAAAAACGCTTGTCGCCGTTGCACCCATATATCTCAACGCACTCGCCGGCCGCGGTGTACACTTGGTGACCGTCAATGACTACCTTGCACTCCGTGATAAAGAGTGGATGGGAAAGGTCTATGAATTTCTGGGACTTACAATCGGTGTAATACTGAACGATATGAATCCCACGCAACGTCGGACCGCCTACAATTGCGACATCACCTACGGTACGAATAATGAATTTGGATTCGATTATCTGCGCGACAATATGGCTACTTCTCCTGAAGATGTGGTTCAAGTCCGCGGACACTACTATGCGATCGTAGACGAAGTAGATTCCGTTTTGGTCGACGAAGCGCGCACACCACTGATCATCAGCGGAGCCGTGGATAGCCCTTCTAATCAAAAATACGAGGAAAGTAATTCCGGTGTAAAGCGCCTGGTGGATATGCAGACCCGCCTGGTTAGCCAACTTGTTGCCGATGCCGAAAAACTTTTTGAATCTGGCAATACCAAAGACAGCGGTGTTAAATTTCTGATCGCTCAGCGCGGCGCCCCAAAAAACAAGAGACTCATGAAAGCCCTGACGTTGGAAGGTGTCGCACGACTTATTCAGTCAACGGAAAACGGTTATCTTTCCGAAAAGAAAATGGGTGAAATCGATGAGGAACTGTATTTCGCCATCGAAGAAAAAAATCATACCGTTGATTTGACCGAAAAAGGTCGCACCGTCTTGTCTCCTTCCAATCCTGAGATGTTCGTCATTCCCGACTTGTCGGAAGAAATCGTCAAAATCGAGGGAAATAAAGAACTTTCCGAACATGAAAAAATGGTGAAGAAGGAAGAACTCGGTGTACTATACGCCGAGCGTAGCGATCGAATTCATAGTATTGAAAAACTTTTGACGGCTTATTCGCTGTATGAAAAAGACGTTGAATACGTGGTACAGGACGGCAAAGTCCAGATTGTCGACGAGTTTACCGGTCGCGTTTTGTCGGGCCGTCGTTATAGTGACGGTTTGCATCAGGCCATTGAAGCCAAAGAGGGGGTTAAAGTCGAACGGGATACACAAACTCTCGCGACGATCACGTTGCAAAATTATTTCCGACTTTACAGTAAATTGGCAGGCATGACCGGAACGGCCGTGACGGAGGCGACCGAGTTCTTTGAAATTTACAAACTTGACGTGACGGCCATACCGACGAATCGGAAAATCACACGCGATGATTTTGAAGATCAGATATACCGAACGAAACGCGAGAAATACAATGCGGTCGTTCAGATGGTCACGGAAAATCAGAAAGCCGGTAAACCGACACTGGTTGGAACGACATCCGTCGACGTGTCGGAAACAATCAGTCGTCTGCTGTCGCGATCGGGAATAAAGCATGAAGTGCTCAACGCTAAACAAAATCAGCGTGAAGCAGAAATTATTTCAAATGCCGGCGGTAAAAGCGCGGTTACGATTGCAACCAATATGGCGGGGCGAGGAACCGATATAAAACTTGGGGTGGAAGTCAAGGATGCCGGTGGCTTACAAATCATTGGTACGGAACGCCATGAATCACGGCGTATTGACTTGCAGTTGCGCGGTCGAAGCGGTCGTCAAGGTGACCCCGGAGGTTCCGTATTCTTTATTTCGCTTGAAGATGACCTCATGCGCCTTTTTGGATCAGAACGAATTATGAAAGTTATGGATCGATTTGGATCGGAGGAAGGCGAGGTCATTTCTCATAGCCTAATTACCAAAGCCGTCGAACGAGCACAGAAACGCGTAGAATTTCGGAACTTCAGCATTCGAAAGCGCCTCATCGAATATGACGATGTCATGAATCAGCAACGTGAGATCATCTATAGCCGACGCCGGCGTGCTCTCATGAATGAGAATATTAAGATCGAGTTCTTAGATTCGCTGGATGAATTTATCGAAATGGTCAAAGAGAAATTTACTTCCAATCAAACGCATCCGGAAGATTGGAACATTGAAGGCCTTATTGAATTTCTTATGAGAACATGCGGTATCATCCTCTCCGGTGACGAAATTTACAAAACGACACTTGACGATTTTTCTGAATTTGTTTATGCAGCACTGACGCAGCGGTACGCTCAGCGCGAGGAGGTTTGGACCCCTGAAAGCATGCGCCGCGTAGAGCGAATCGCAATCCTTAAAACAATCGACGAGCGTTGGAAGGAACATTTGCGTGAAATGGAAGAATTCAAGGAAGGTATTCATCTGAGAGGATACGGTCAAAAAGATCCTTTAATCGAGTACAAAACTGAAGGCTTCCAGATGTTTATGCAGCTGCTGGATCGCATAACAACAGAAATAGTTGAGTTTGTATTTCGTGCTGAGCCGGCCCCTGAAATGGAGCAGCAGATGATCAAGCGTGCCAAAGCGATAAAAGCGGTGCACGCGTCTTCCGAAGGAATGGGCTACGTGGGTGGTAACGATGAAGGCGAACAGCGGCCAACCCAAGTCACGACGGCGCCGATCAAGGCGGAGCAAAAAGTTGGTCGCAATGACCCATGCCCCTGCGGAAGTGGAAAAAAATTCAAGCATTGCCATGGAAAATAAGACGCTCGTTTCGGCAACTGATTTTTCGGACCTAAAGCTTCACCGTAGAGGGAAAGTCCGTGATGTGTATGAATTTGATGATACGCTGCTGATTGTAGTCACCGATCGAGTTTCGGCCTTTGATGTGGTTATGCCAAATCCAATTCCACGAAAAGGCGAAGTGCTCAACCGGATTGCATCGTATTGGTTTGAAAAAACGGCTTCGATTATATCAAATCATATGATTACGACTAACGTCACAAAATTTCCGGAAGTGTGTCAAAAGTACGCCGATGTTTTAGAAAAGCGTAGCATGTTGGTTAGAAAGTCACAACCGTTTCCCGTTGAATGTATTGTGCGAGGTTATATTTCAGGCTCGGGCTGGAACGAGTATCAAAAGACCGGTTCGGTTTGTGGGGTCAAATTGCCGAAAGGGCTAAAGGAATCCGATAAACTACCGGAGCCGATTTTTACGCCAACAACTAAGGCCGAGGAAGGCCATGACGTCAACATCTCGTTTTCTGAGATGGAATCCATTGTTGGAAAGG
>JANNSF010000325.1:0-3706 GCA_031402315.1 bacterium
GTCTACAAGAAGCTGGTGGTCGCGGAAGACCGCAAGCAGCTGCTGGGATCAAAGGCGTCTTTCCGATGTTTTGTCCATCGAGATAGACGTCGGCACCATCGGGATTTGATGTAATGGCGATCTGTCCAAACACCGCGTCCATTTTTACATCGATACGGACTTCGGCGGTCGTATCCAGATTCATCTGCTTTTCGATCGTCCGAAAGCCATCCGCTTTTATGAATAGCTTTTGCGAACCGAGCGCAACAAGGTAAGAACCCGATTTTTCGGGACGAATAACATTATCGTCCGCCAACGCATTGAGGTACAATAAAACGCCTTTGGGAGCATTGGCCAAAACAACCGGCGCTTTCTTGGCTAAAAGCGCAGGGGCTAATTTGATCTCTTTCTTTTTCTTGGCATCAATTTCGGCAACCTGGCTGACGTAGTTTGCTCTCGAAAATACTAATGTGTGTCGTCCGGCCGGAAATGGGATACGTGTGAAGGGGGCATAACCCAACATGGCGCCGGTATTCGTCGTAACCTTGAGCATCTCTTTTGATGTAACCGTGATGTAGGCGGAATCAACTCCTTCCGGAATTTTTACCGGTGTCCATTTGAGGTCAATCTTGAAGTCTTTTTTCTCGTTATCCGCAAAAAGCAATTTCGAACGCTGCTCATCAAATCCGTCGCTCTTGATGACCAATTCATGTTCGCCCGCCGAAATGTCCGGGATCGTAAATTGGTTGGTCTTGATTGGGAATTCGAGCGTATCCAATCTGACCGTACCTTCAAGTATGTTCAGTGAGAGCTTCAATTCGGCCGTTCCTTTGCCGATCGTTGGTATTGGTTTTTCCGGACCGGAGGAGGGCGCCACGACCAGCCCGACAATCACGGCCGCGGCAACGGCACATCCCGCGATAATCCATTTGAGCGGAGATTTTTTCTGTGCGGGCGGAAGCGTGGTCGCTGTCGTGGCTGCGGCATTAGCCTTATCCATCAAGTTTTGTACGTCGGCGCTGGACATAACAACGGTTGCGCCTGAAAAGGCGGATGTATTAATGACCTGCGTTCCGCTCATCGCATTAGATTTATAGCTTTTTATATCAAGCGCCATCGATTCGGCGTCCTGGTAGCGGTCGTTGGGATTCTTTGCCATGGCCTTTTGGATAATGGGGCCAAACTGGGTTGGCATGGAAGCGTTTGCAACGTTGATGGGCGTGGGGTTTTCGTGAACCACACGATACATAACGGTCGTGATATTGTCACCGGGAAATGCTTTTTCGTACGTCATCAGTTCATAAAAAACCGCGCCAATTGAAAAAATATCCGAGCGGTTGTCCACGCCTCTTCCGGTGATCTGTTCCGGCGACATATAGCTCGGCGTACCAACAACCATTCCGGTTTGCGTCGCGCTGGTGGAAACGATTTTAGCGATTCCGAAATCCATGACTTTTGCAACACCGTCTTCCGTTAGGGCGATATTGGCCGGTTTGATGTCGCGGTGAATAATGCCATTCTTATGGGCGTATCCAAGACCCTCACAAATCTGCGTCATGATGGTTGTGATTTCATCGGTCGTGAAGGACTTCTTGTCTTCAATCATTTTGTCAAGCGAACTGCCTTTGATGAATTCCATTGCAATATAAGCAAGACCGTCCTCTTCACCGACGTCATAGATGGTTACAATATTAGGGTGGGTAAGACGCCCGGCCGATTTGGCTTCCTGTGAAAACCTCCGCTTAAATTCCGTCAATTGTTGTTCCGAGACTTCGCCGGTGGTCTTCAGTGTTTTAAGAGCAACCGTGCGGCCGATCATGGGGTCAATACCCTTATAGACAATGCCCATAGCACCTTGACCGAGCACTTCTAAAATTTCATAACGCCCAAGCTTTTTAAGTTCTACCACGCATCACTCCTGTAAAGATTTCCAACACATTTCAGTTAAATTCATGCACCATGCATGAATAATTATAACGGCGGAAAATATATTCGATGAAGGTGCAAATTTCAAGCGAATTAAATATTTTTTTGGAGGAATTGCCCCGAATTATTGTTTTAACAGAAATCGTATTCTGCGGCATAAGACCGCTTGAGTTTGCCTTAGGATTTTACTTTATTGGCGCGATTTTTCTGTAAGGATAACTTGGAAAAAAGAACGATTTGTTTTTTAGCGGATTCGTTTTTGAATGATGGGGATACGGTTATTACAGGTCCCGCCGTTCAAATCTCTCTTCTGAGCGAAGAATTTTCAAATCGCGGCTGGATTACACACGTTTTGGCCTTTGGGCGAACGAAAACAGGCGTCGAGAACTTTAGAAACTATAAAATTCACTGGATACCTGCACGACGCTATGCCCCGATTCTGAACTTTTGGTCGATTCGAAAAAAGCTTGCGGAACTGCAGCCGGACGTAGTATACCAAAGGGGACGTGATGTTTTGACCGGATTTGCCGCATGGTATTGCAAAAGCAGTGGAAGCCGATTTATCTGGGCAAGTGCCGGCGAAGAGGGTTTGGAAAAATTTAAGTATCGGGACCGATACCTCAAAAGAAAACAACCGTCCTATATAAAAAGAATTTTAGGGCAAATTGAATATAGACTAAACGACCGCTTGTTTCATTATGGCATTTCAAGTGCAGACATTGTAATTGCACAAACTGAACTTCAAAAGGAGAGAGCTCGAAATATCTGGAAGAAGGAATCGTTGGTAATTAAGTCGGGACATCCTTTGATTCCCATGGCTCCGAAAATGTCGCCTATCAAAATTCTGTGGATCAGCAGCATCAAGCCTATTAAACGTCCGGAGCTTTTTATTGAATTGGCCTCGCGATGTATGGACCTTCCCGTAGAATTTATCATGGCCGGACAATTCTCCAATGAAAAATGGGCGAAAGCTGTTTTTGCCAAAGCGCCGAAAAATTTTAAGTATCTGGGAGCCATCCCTTTCGAAAAAAGTCAGGAACAAATTTCGTCAGCGCATGTACTGGTGAATACGACGGATACCGGTTATGAAGGATTACCGAATGCCTTTGTGCAGGCGTGTATCGGTGGCACGGTAATTCTATCGCTGAATTCTAATCCCGATAATATGCTGACACAGGGGTGCGGGTTTTTCAGTCGCGATCTTGTGCAAATGGAAAAAGATTTACGAAGCCTTGTAAGTAATCAAAGTTTAATGACCGAGATGAGCGCTAATGCGCGGCGTTTGGCGGAAGAGAAATTCGATATTCACGTCGTTGCGGGGGAATTAGAAAAAGTATTTTTGGGGCAGAATCCGCTACCGTAATGGTAGCCGCAGACTTTTCTAAAGGGATCCCTGTGATAACCCGCGAATTACTTATTCAAATAGATTTTTAGCTTATCGCCGACGCGAAGTGTATTGGATGTCAGCTTATTCCAGCGTTTGATGCTGCTCACCTCAACATTAAAAAGTTTCGCCACAGTTGTAAGGTTATCATTATCCTGAATGATGTAGATCTTGGTGCCTGGCTCTTCTACAAGAACTTCTTTTGTTCGCTTTTGAGTGGCATTACGATAGCCTTCATCGGGAATATATTGATCCACCCATATCGTGAGAACTTGTCCGACAAGTATCGGATCGCCGTAATAAAGTCCATTCCAGTCGCGAATATTCTGAGACGTTATATTAAACCATTCCGCGATGTCCCCAAGCGTATTGCCCGCTTCAACTTTGAAGCTGAGTTTCTTTTTCCCTTCGAAGGCT
>JANNSF010000326.1:0-3446 GCA_031402315.1 bacterium
CTGATTATATAGCCATTCGCCCCGACTGGACCGTCCGTGAAGTTCTTGATTTTGTCCGTGAAAATGGCCGCGATTCGGAATCGCTGGACGTGTTATACATCGTCGATGCCAAGGGATTGCTGATTGACGACGTACGCCTGCGGGAATTCCTGATCTCACCGCTTGATAAAAAAGTCTCAGAGCTTATGAACGATTCGTACACGGCGCTGGAGGTGACGGATCTCAAGGAGTCTGCGGTTCAGGTTTTTCGTGATTACGATCGTGTGGTCTTGCCGGTGGTCAATTCACAAAAATTTCTTGTCGGTATCGTCACGATCGATGACGTACTGGATGTGGTCGAGCAGCAGGATACCGAAGACATTCAAAAATTTGGAGGTATGGCCGCACTCGATTTCCCGTATGCGTCAACCAAAATCTGGGATCTTGTTAAGAAACGCGCAGGCTGGCTGATTGTTTTATTTGTCGGGGAAATGTTTACGGCCACGGCCATGGGATATTTTGAAGACGAAATTGCGAAAGCGGTGATTCTTGCCTTATTTGTTCCTCTGATCATTTCAAGCGGAGGCAATTCCGGATCTCAGGCGGCTACGCTGATTATCCGTTCCTTGGCGCTCGGAGAGATTCAGATCAAAGATTGGGGCATGGTGCTAAGACGAGAGTTTTACTCCGGTATCATGCTGGGCGTTATATTAGGTACGATTGGATTCATTAGAATTTTTGCGTGGTCTTTCTTTTCAGACGTTTATGGGCCGCATTGGTTCTTGATTGCACTCACGATTGGATTTTCGCTCATCGGTGTCGTACTGTGGGGAACGGTGACCGGTTCTATGTTGCCTTTCTTCCTCAAAAAATGTAATTTTGATCCGGCGACATCGTCGGCGCCCTTCGTGGCTACCCTTGTGGATGTGATTGGTTTGGTGATCTATCTTTCGTTTGCTGTCATGCTATTGCGCGGAACACTTTTATAGCGCATTATCTTTAATGAACCGGGCGATGTTTACATGTACTATAAATTAATCAGTGGACTTGTTTAACGGCTATCAAATAGGAAAGGTATTGTTATGACCAAGATTCAACGAATTCTGACCAGTGTTTTTGCGGTATTATTTATGGGTGCCGTATTTTTGGCATTTCGCGCGAATGCGAAAGATCATTGTCTGCCGGGCAAGGAATGCAAAGATCATTCCGCCGCCGCTTCGTGTTGCACGTCGGCTGAAAAGAAATAATCCGGTCCCAAATTTTCCATAAAAGAGCCTCGAATGCCGAGAGGCTCTTTTCATTATAAGTACCTCTGTCCATGCGATTTCTATCGATTCTGCTCCTGTTTGTATTCAATCTTTTTTCACAGAGTCTTTCGATGCGTACGTTTTCGACAAAGGATGGGCTTCATCCCTTTCCGGTCGAGCGTCGGTGCGAGGATTCTCTCGGAAATCTGTGGATGGGCACGGCGGGTGGACTTCCGATGTATAATGGAAAACGAATTCAGGTCTGGACCACCGATGAGGGTTTACCGCGTGGCAATATTCGTACGGTATATTTTACGAAATATTCACCCGTGAATTGCCGTTCCACAGCGAAAATGAAATGGCGCTCATCCATGCCATTTTCAATAATGAGCCGAAAAAGCCATCCGAGATTAATTCGCAATACGACACTTCAAGGGACGACGTCGTCTTGATGTGCCTTGAAAAAGAGCCGGATCAACGTTATCCCTCCTGCGGCGCGCTGATCCATGATTTTGAGAAACTAAGCGTAACGTGATAAAAATGAATAAACTATTTTTTGTCCTATTGGCGGCTTTAAGTTGCATTTTTCTGTACTTGATTTTTTCAAATTTTACCGTTCTTAATTCGGATCGGGGACTTGATTACATCATGGATGCATACCATCGTGACGCCGATTGGGTAACCTATGGAGTTCCGTTAGCCTACCTATTACTTCTGACGCTGGCCAATAGGGAATATTATCGCGGTGGTTCACCCCAAGGCTTCCTGTGGAGTGGATTATTCTTCATATTACTTACCGCGCTTGACTGGATTTTTATTTCTAATGAGTTTTTCCACTTCAAGCAGCGCATGGGCGTTTGGAAAGGCGAATATTCTCTGGCAGGAATTTTTGGATTATTTCTCATACTCATGTGCATTCTCCTCACGATGGGGAGCTATTTTTTAATCAAAACCATGCGAAAGTTCCGTTCATGAATTGGTCCCGTCGACAATTTATTAAGTCAACGTCCATCCGCGGGCTGGCGTCATTTTTAATGATCAAACCGGAGGAATCGTTGGAATTTGAGTATCTCAAGAATTCAGAACTGGAAGTCGTTAATATCGGATTTAAAGGAAATCCGTACCGTGATGGGGCATTCTATAACCTCGAATTGCAAACGAATCTCGCGCCCTTTTCGACTATCATGAAGTGGATGATGTCAAAAAATCCGCAACGGGAAGAGAAAAAGAATGACACGTATCGTGTCGTCACGCGTCCTCTAGGCGATTTCAGAAAAATTGAAAAGGACGGCTTTATTTGGCTTGGGCATTCCGCATTTCTGTTCCGTGTTGAAGGCAATTGGCTCCTGACCGATCCGTGTCTGACCGCTCCGCCTCTGCAAAAGAGATTTTCAGAGCTCCCGCTCTCCATTTCCGAACTCGATAAAGTCGATTATCTTCTTCTTTCCCATAACCACTTCGATCATTTGGATTCAGATACTTTAGGTGCGTGGACGAATTCGGAAATGAAGGCGCTGATGCCTCTTAAATTGGGCGAAACCGTTCGTGGGATGAATAAATATCTGAAAATTCAAGAAGCCGGTTGGTATCAGAAATTTTCGATTCAAGAAAATTTCAATATTTATTTGCTTCCGGCCCATCATTGGTCTCGGCGAGGGGCTTTTGACACCAATGAATCGCTGTGGGGTAGTTTTTTAATAGAAACGCCTAAATATAAAATGTATTTTTGCGGCGATTCAAATTATTCGGACCATTTCAAAGAAATCGGAAACTTATTTGGTCCTATCGATTATTGTTTTATGCCCATCGGCGCCTATAAGCCGAGCCATATTATGAAAGCCAATCACACCACGCCGGAAGAGGCCGTTCAGGCGTTCCATGATTTGAAGGGTAAGGTTTTTATACCGATGCATTACGGGACGTTTGACCTTGCGGACGAGCCCATGGGCGAGCCGATTCGCTGGCTTACACGACTTAGCGATGAGAATAAAATCAGGGGAGAATTAAAAGCGCCGGATGTCGGAGAGGTGGTCACGTTTTAATCTTGTTAGCGACGACATAGGCATCTCAAGTTAAATCCTTGACTTTCGCGGGTAGGCCTTTTAGTTTTAAGTAAGTATCTCAACGATCTCTTAGAGGCCATGAAAAAATCGATTTTAGTACTCCTGATTTATGCGGTGATTTGTATTCCGCCAAGTTGCGATGATGGTGGGGCGCCTG
>JANNSF010000327.1:0-4786 GCA_031402315.1 bacterium
GGTCCTGCCGAAAGAGGCTGAAAATTAATTACATGCTGTCGCAATTCAGCGGAGGGGGTGTTTTTCAAAATATGATGCGGTAAAAAGCCGGGCTGCAGATTCGTATCGAAGACTCCAAGAGGATAAGCCTTTTTAAAATGGAAGGTGACCAGCGTATCGTGAAGGACTTCGATCGCGGTAGAAATATCTTTACCCTTGATGTCGAGCGCCTCAAGATGCTCGCGTTTTGTGCTCGCCGTCGCAGGATCGTAGATCAATCTAAATGTGAATTGAATATCCTGTGCCGTAACACGTTCTCCGTCTTCCCACGTTATGTCATCGCGAAGTATGTACGTCAGCGATTTATGATCCTCGGAATAGAAGTAGCGCTTTGCCAAAAGCGGTTTGTACAGTATTTTTCCGGTAACGGTGTCAAATTCAGACTCCAGAAGTCGTGGAAGAATGCCTGTGCATAGAATTCGGCTAAACGCCGCGACATGCGTAACGGGATTAATGACATCCGCATCGGCTTTTACGGCAATGACAATCGAATCACTCTGCCTTGATGTGGTGCAAGACATCATGATCAACAGCACCAAAAATAGAGGCTTAGATTTCAAATCAAGAATTCTTTGAATTTTTTTTGTGATCCGGACTACGACTTTAAGGCATCCAGCATGTCTGAAATTTTAACAAATTTCTCACGTGGCTTCCCAATCGCGGCTCCGCGTGCCTGTTCCATTTGATCTAGTTTCATCCACTCGTCAAAACGCACATACCGAATGGCCATCAATTTCAATACTTGCTCTATTTGATTCCGATTGGGACTGGCCGGCGATAGAAATTTTCCATTCTGAAAATCTTCATACATCCCATTGGCCGTCTCCAAAGCGTCCGCCTTATTGGTACCAATGACGCCGGAAGGGCCACGCTTAATCCAGCCCGCCACATATTCCCCGACACGCGTCACTTTGGATTCGGGGTCAAACACTTTTCCATTAAGATTTGGAATAACGCCCTTTTTGTCATCAAAAGGCAAACCTTGGAGCGGCATTCCTTTGTAGCCAATAGAACGAAACACCAAACCGCACGGAAGGATTTCTGTTTGACCGGTACCTTCCGCGGCTATCTGACCATTGGGATTCATTTTCAGCCGATTCCGCTCTACCACCATGGATTGAACTGAATCTTTCCCATGAATAGACTTCGGGGAAAGAAGAAATCGTACAATTATTTTTTTCGATTTGTTACCCTTCGGTCTCGTGGAATACTCCTTGAGTATATCGATATTTCTTTCAACGCCGGCGTCATGGTGTTCGCTTAGGAACTGTTCGCTGGCGGGATCCAAGATCATATCGCTGGGATTGACAACAATGTCGGTAATGGGCAATTCTCCCAGCTCCTTTATTTCAGCATTGGTAAATGCCGATTGCGACGGCCCCCGGCGTCCCACAATATATATTTCTGAAACGCGACTGCTTCTTAAAGCGTCCAACGCATGTTCAGCAATATCGCTTTTCTTAAGATCCTCGATTGAACTTGCCAGGATACGGGCAACATCCATGGCAACATTCCCATTTCCAATAATAATTGCCTTTTCCTGCGTGAGGTCAAATTTCAAATCACGGTAGTCCGGATGCCCATTGTACCAACCGACGAAGTCGGTCGCGGAATGGCTCCCGGGCAAATCTTCACCCTCGATCCCCATACGCCGATCGGTTTGAGCGCCGACGGCGCAGATAATCTGATGATAGTGATTCTTAAAATCTTCATACGAAAGGTCCCGACCCAATTCCACATTTCCATAAAATCGAAAATTTGGAGATGATGCGATCCTCTCATAAACTTTTATGACGGACTTTATCTTTTGATGATCCGGAGCCACGCCTCCGCGCACAAGGCCGTACGGTGTCGGCAGACGATCGAACATGTCTACCTCCGCAACGGCATTCTTTTGCTTCAATAAAAAATCCGCGGCATAAAATCCCGCAGGACCGGATCCTATAATCGCAACTCTCAAAGGGTTTTCTAACGTTCCAACCGGCATCCTATTATCCTTAATAATTGATCCAATTCGGTTACACCATTCGCTCTACAATCAATGCGCTGGCTTCGCCGCCGCCAATACATATGGCGGCCATACCCACTTTTTTGTTGTGTCGCTTAAGCCCGTGAATTAACGTGGTTAAAATCCTAGCGCCGCTTGCGCCGATAGGATGCCCGATGGCGATTGCCCCGCCGTCTACATTCATTTTATCCGACGGAATTTTTAATTGATTGGCGGCGGCCATGCTCACTACCGCAAAAGCCTCGTTAATCTCAAAAAGATCCACTTGCTCAATCTTTAGGTTTGATTTTTGGAGCACTTTTCCAATCGCGTCAATCGGCGCCATGGTGAACCACTCCGGCTTGCGAGCGGAAGAAGCCTGTGCTCTAATGACTGCCAGAGGCTTTAAACCAAGTTTATCCGCACGCTCTTTGGACATGACAACCATCGCCGCCGCTCCGTCATTGATTTTTGATGCATTGGCCGCCGTAATGGTTCCATCCTTCTGAAACGCAGGTTTGAGAGTCAGCATCTTTTCAAAATTTGCCTTGCTCGGCTCCTCATCGTCCAGGATGATGACGTCGCCTTTTTTTCCGGCTATCGTGACGCCCACAATTTCTTCTTTGAACGCACCACTCTTTTGTGCCTTCATGGCCCTTTCATAACTTGTTTTCGCAAAGGCGTCCTGCGCATCGCGCGGAATATTACACTCTTTAGCGCACAATTCGGCCGCACTTCCCATATGGTAGTTATTGTAGACGTCCCATAGACCATCTTTGATCATACTGTCTACCAATTGCCCATGCCCCATACGATAGCCTGAGCGGGCTTTTTCCAATAAATACGGAGTATTGGACATACTCTCCATACCACCGGCGACAACAATCTCTGCGTCACCGCATTGAATGGCTTGCGCCGCAAGCATGACGGCCTTGAGCCCTGAACCGCAAACCTTATTCACGGTCAAACAGGTCACGCCCTCCGGAAGACCTGCAAAAATAGCGGCTTGCCTTCCGGCGCTTGCCCCTCGCCCGCAGTCAGGACATTGCCCATGATCACTTCGTCCACATCCGCCTTCGAAATGCCGGCTCTGGAAATAGCCGCTTCAATAGCAATAGCTCCAAGTTTGGTCGCGCTCACCTCGCTGAGCGAGCCCTGAAAAGCGCCCACGGGGGTGCGAACGGCGCTGACAATTACGACTTCTCTCATGATCGTATATCCTTTGTATTAAATCTTAGATTAACGTCCGGTATGCCAAATTATTTTTGACCTGTTTTGTAGGATAAATTTGCGCTTCCACTGGAATTCTGACCGTCAAAGAGGTCGTATGCCTCTATAATTTCACGAACCAGACGATGGCGAATAACGTCCTTTTTTTCGAAGCACACAAATGAAATACCCTCAATGCCCATCAGAATTTCTTCTACCTCGCGCAATCCGGACATCATACCGCGCGGCAAATCGCTTTGCGTGATATCTCCGGTGATGATTGCTTTGGCATTTCCGCCCAAACGGGTTAAAAACATTTTCATTTGCGTCGGTGTCGTGTTCTGCGCCTCATCCAAAATGACAAATGCATTGTCCAACGTTCTCCCTCGCATATACGCGAGCGGGACAATTTCAATGACATTTTGTTCCATATAGGTCACCAGCTTCGACGCGGGAATCATATCATGCAAGGCATCGTAAAGCGGCCGCAAATAAGGGTCAATTTTGTCGCGCAAATCACCGGGCAAAAAACCAAGGCTTTCCCCGGTCTCGACGGCAGGCCGCGACAGTACGATACGGTCCACTTCCTTATTCTTTAGAGCCGCTACGGCGAGCGCCACGGCCAGGTACGTTTTCCCTGTTCCGGCGGGCCCCACAGCAAAAACAATATCGTTTTGCTGAACCTGTTTAACATACTCTTTTTGCGTGTCGGTCTTTACTTCGACGTATCCTCGGTGCGTAAAAAGAACGACCGAATCAAGTTTATGCTTCAGGCGGTCATCACCCTCCTTAATTTCCGGCTCTCCGTCAAACTTGACCAAACGAATCACCGTCTCGACGTCTAACGTATCCAGCTTTTTCTTTTTGTGGGCAAGAAAAATAAGTTCGGTAAAAACTTCTTCGACAAGATTATTCTCTTCCAGCGTGCCACGAAGGTGAATCGAATCGCCTCTTACGATGATTTTTGCGGAAAAATTTTTTTCAACGACCTTTAAGTTTCGATCGTTCGTGCCGAGTAAAATTAAAGGATCAATTCCCTTGATCGTAATAAATTTATCTTCCGTAATGAAACTCCTTTACAAAAAAAAACTCTCGGACGCGTGTGCATCCGAGAGTTGAAATTTATTGAAAATTTCGAATCGTCTTATTCCTTAGTTTTTTGGAACAATAAGAATCGTGTTAGGATAAATACGATTGGAGTCATCCCCGATAATGCTCTTGTTCGCATTATAGATTTTCCACCAGTCCGAAGGAGATCCGTATACTTTTTGTGAAATCGATTTCAAATTGTCTCCGCGCTCGACCCAATATTCATTGGCTTCCTGCGAACGTGGAATTACAAACGTTTGATTTGGGAAAATCATATCCGGGTTCTTGATCTGCTCGCGATTGGCCGAATAAATTTTCATCCACTGAAACGGATCGGCATAGACTTCTTTCTTATTAGAAATTCTCCACAAATAGTCCCCATCCAATACCGAATAGCTGTCATGACGTGGTTTTGGCGGCGCATAGTTCTTTCCGCGCTGCATGAGCTGATCACAACGATTG
>JANNSF010000328.1:0-10946 GCA_031402315.1 bacterium
TTTAGATTATA
The DNA here is from genome assembly GCA_031402315.1 of bacterium. Taxonomy (GTDB): domain Bacteria; phylum CLD3; class CLD3; order SB21; family SB21; genus JANNSF01. Next base: position 12 of record JANNSF010000328.1, read on the forward strand.
AAACCTCCGGGGATGTAACCGGTGATTGGTCGGAGGTTGTCGGCTATACATCGGCTGTCATTTACTAACTGGATTGTTTTTTATAGTTTTGAGTTGTGATAATTGGCGAGGACGCTTTTGATTTTGATTATAAATAATGGAGGTAACTTATGAGAACATTTATTGGATTCATGATGATAGCTTTTTGGCCCGTAATGGCTCAACAGAGGCTTTCAACTGAAATTAAAGAAGTCACGGTGTATTCGGATCGCGCAGAAATCGTCCGGAAAGGTGAGGCGTACCTGTCGGGCGGTGATGTTGAATTAATCGTGAAGGATCTACCGTACAGTTTGCAGGATATAAGTCTCCGGGTGGGCGGGTCCGGAACCGCGTCGGCCAAAATATCAGATATCAAAATCGAGTTGGAATATATCGATACAATGCCTAAAAACCGATTGAAGGAATTTCGTGACGATTTGGATGTTTTGTTACTGGACGAGCGTGTGATCACCGACCGACTGACGGTATTAACAAAAGAAAAAGAATTACTTGAGCTGATAAAAGTCAACGCAACTTCTCCTAGTAAAGACGCTGCCAAAGTTGCGTTTGAGGATTGGGCTAAATTGTTTGCATTCTACGATCTGAATCTCAATAAACTTAATGAAGAGATACGAGGCCTAGAACGCAAAAAGAGCGAATCCGCAAATCGCAAAACCAATTTGCAGAATCAGATCAATCAATTGTCTGGATACGGCCGTCTGACCAAGAAAAAAGTGTCAATCAAAGTTAGTGCGGCAACGGCAGGAACGATGAATTTTAGTATTTCCTATGTTATTGCAAATGCTAAATGGTATCCGGTATATGATGTGAGAGTGTCTCCCGAGGACAAAGCGGTTGAGATGGTTTATTACGCCATGATCGCTCAGGCAACGGGCGAGGATTGGAAAAATGTTCAGCTTTCTATTTCAACGGCACGCCCCAATGTTTCAGGTGTTTTTCCACAATTGAGCGCCTGGTATTTGAACGTGGCGCAACCTGTTTACTCTACGCGTTCTGCAAAAGCGAAAAAATCCGCGGAGTCGTATTCCGGTAATGATGAAATGCGCAGTGTCCTGGGTGCCGGAGCAGGTTCTGCGTCGATGTCCCTTGGCGAGGCGCTTGAAGAAGAAAAAATTAATTTGGGTTCCGATGAAGCGGTTGTCGAGACACGTTCAACATCGGTGGTCTTTAACATTCCTAAATCGGCCGTTATTCCGGCCGACAATTATGACCATAAGGTTGTAATCGGTACACAAAAGTTGAAGGCTGACTTCCGTTACAACAGCACCCCAAAACTGGCGGCGTCCGCATTTCTTGGCGCGACTATTGAAAACACGACCGATTTGCCGTTTCTTGCCGGGAATGCCAATGTATTTTTTGGCAGTGATTTCGTGGGGCAAACTTATTTGAAGACCGTAATTTCCGGTGAAAAATTTGATGTGTCGCTGGGTGTGGACGATGGGATTCGCGTTAAACGCGAGCAGGTGCGGGATTACAGTTCAGAAAAAGGACTTTTCAGCAAGAGTAATAAGAAGGTTTTCGAATACAAAATTACGATCGAAAGTTTTAAGAAAACCGAGGAACCGATTACAATCACAGATCAATATCCGGTTTCCAATGATGAGCGTATTAAAGTCGAATTTTTAACGCCGGAGTTTGCCAAGGAAAAATACCAATCTGAAATTCCAAATGGCGTCGTCGAGAAAAAGGGTAACGGACTTGTAGAATGGAAGCTGAAAATGAAGCCTAAGGAAAAAATAGAATTACGTATCAAGTATACTATTGAGTATCCACAAGGATTGCAAATTGACGGAATGTAAGCAAGCAATAGCATTATCACGAAAGAGCCGTTGCCAAAGCAGCGGCTCTTTTTATTAGTCACTTACGTTTCACCGGCTTTTTTCCGATCAATCTGATTTTAGGGATTGCCTCTAAAGCCGCCTTTTCTCCGGCCGCTACTATCTTATCAATATTATCAAATTCCGCCCAGTGGAATTCGCCAACCCGTGGTCTAATGACCATATCTGCGTTTTGGCAATTTAGTCGGTCATTTTGCAGTAAAGTAATCTGATGCGACTGAAAAAGAATATCAATCATGTTGTCGGGTAAGGAATCGTTTCCAATAGACTTTCCTGTGTTAACGGCTACAACAAAATCGGCACCCATGCTTCTGGCCGATTCGACAGGGATGCTGGCAGAAACGGCACCTTCGATGAGTATCATGTCGCGGTATACAATGGGTGGAAGGAATCCGGCCATGGAGGAGCTGGCCTTAACGGCTTCACGGAGGCTTCCATCTTTAAACGTGACGGTTTCTCCCGTTTGCAAATTGGTCGCAACAGCAGCAAACTTGATCCGCGTATTCTCAATCAAGCCATCTCCAAGTATCTGGTCAATAACATGGCCCAGTCTATTTTCTTTCATCAGCGATAGGCGATTGGCATCCATTCTTATATGGAATTCGTTTTCGCGAAGATGCGCAATCTGTCCGAAAAAATTTTCTGGATGTTTTTCGCGGCGAAAGAGATGTAGGCCGGTTTTTTTGAGTTCGTCGCCGGTAAAAAAGCGCCTAATTCGCCGGTCGACTTCATCGATATCTTGAAATTCTGCGTATAGAGCGCCTATTAATGCGCCAATTCCACTGCCGGTAATAATATCAATAGGGATATTATCGTTCGCTAATGCTCTTAAAACACCGAGATGGGCCAGTCCTCGAGCGCCGCCTCCGCCCAGAGCTAACGCAAATCTGGCTTTCTTGAACACGTTATTTTAATACGATTTCACGTTTTTCTCTTGCCGACTGGTACACGGCCTCCGAAATGCGCATAATTTCCATCGCTTCTTCGCCACTGGACAGCGTGGGGCGACCGTGTTTAAGACATTCGATAAAATGCTTTAACTCATACTCGTACGATTTTTTATAATTATTTTCGGGCTTTTCCATTTTCGTCGGCGTGACATTGACCAAATTACCATGCATTTCTTTGTGTATTCTAAGCGGATTTAATAACGCACCGCCGAGTGTCCCGAAAAGGTTAGAGTACATAAAGTCATTTTCCATCAGTAACGTCCAGCTCACTTCAATCGTGAGTACAGAATCGTCTTCCATTCGAATCATTATTGCCGATGAATCTTCGATACCCGTTTTAGAGAAGTGGTTATACATGGTTGCGTAGACGCCTTTGACTTTTGGATTATCCATGAGCCAAAGAGAAAGGTCCATCATTGGAATACCGAGATCCATGAATACGCCGCCCCCGGAAACATTTTTTTTCTTCGCCCAATCGGATTCATTCCAGCTCCCGCGACGGCGAAGCCAGCCGGACTTTGTATAAAAAATTTTTCCAAGCTCATTACCCTTAACGAAATTTTTTAATACCATCGTATCGGGTCGAAATCGGTGATTCATGCCGACCATTAATGTCTTTTTGCGTTTTTTCGCCTCGTCCACCATACTTTTAGCTTCCAAATAGGTCGGTGCGATAGGTTTTTCCACAAGGACATTTTTACCGGCGCTCAGGGCATCCTTGCTGATAGAACTATGGGTATTATTAGGCGTACAAATATGAATACCGTCGATATTTTCCATTTCCAGAAGTTTGGCGTGATCGGTAAAATAGTTTTTGATTTTATATTTCTCCGCGAGCGCCTGAAGTTTTGGCTTATCGGTGTCTGCAATAGCAACAATTTCAACGTCCTCCATTTTTGACAGTATAGGGAGGTGAATAATTTGAGTTATGGATCCACAACCGATGAGTCCAATTCTAATTTTTTCAGATTTTGATTTTTCTTTCGACATGGTAAGACTCCAAATATTTAAGGCGTAATTGAGTTTGACGAATCGCCGAGTTCAAAATAATCATAAAATTCCGGAAAAGAAATAGCCACGCAATCGGGATCATGGATTGTCGTTTTTCCGGCCGTCGCCGCGAGCCCGGCGATCGTAAAAGCCATCGCGATTCGATGGTCAGCCCTAGAATCGATGTCTGCGCCGGTTAGCCTGGAGGGGTGAACTCTAAAGCCATTGTCCCATGATTCCACAGAGGCACCCATGGCCCTCAGGTTAACAACGATCGCATCCAGCCTGTCGCTTTCCTTTTTTCGTAACTCGCCGGCATTGTTAAATTCAATTCCGCATCGAGTACCTAAAACCGCAAGAATAGGTATTTCATCAATAATATTGGCTAAGAGTGGCTCATCGATCGATACGGGCTTCCAAGGGCCAGTATGAGATTGTATTTCAATGTCTCCATAAGATTCATCATCATCGATCCTATTAGAAATGTGAACTGAGCAGCCAGCCTGTTTCAAGACTTCTAAGACACCCGTCCGGGTGGGATTCAATGAAACCTTTTTAAGTACGAATTTGGACTCGTCGAGTATCGCTCCGGCAACAAGAAAAAACGCCGCCGAAGAAATGTCACCGGGAATATTTCGATCTCTTGCAAGAATAATCGATTTGGCCAACAGCGTAAGAATAGTTTCTGAGCCCTCTCGGGATCGCGAGATAAATGGTAACATGCGCTCCGTGTGATCGCGTGTGGGTGTTTTCTCACGCAAGATCGTTGTGCCTTCCGCATAAAGGCCGGAGAGCAGGAGGCCCGACTTGACCTGGGCACTGGCAATGGGAAGCGTGTAATTTATTGCCCGTAATGAGGTTCCATTTATTTTTACCGGCAAAAAGCCCTTACTGTCAATGTTCGCGCCCATCTGCCGTAGAGGCTCGATGATGCGATTCATCGGGCGACGAGACAGTGAATGATCGCCGATAAGTTCAGAATCAAATGCTTGTCCGGCGAGGAGTCCCATCAAAAGCCGAGCGGTGGTTCCCGAGTTTCCACAATCGAGCGTAACCTTCGGTGCGTGAAGTCCTGACAAACCAACGCCATGGATCGTGATTTTATCTTCGGCACCGGTTATCTCAACGCCAAGGTTTTTCAGACATTCGATGGTCGACGCGCAATCGGCGCCGGTTGAAAAGTGGGTAAGCTCACAGCGACCGTTACTAAGAGCGCTAAAAATAGCCGCGCGGTGAGAAATTGATTTATCACCCGGTACAAAAATTTCCTTTTTGAAGTGAGATCGCGGAACTACGGTAATCGTCGCCATGGGATAATAGATAAGAAGTAATGATGTAAAAAAAGCAATCAAAAAAAGAGGCAGGCTTTTGGCCCGCCTCGAAATTTATACTATCTATAAAAGGTTTAGGCCGGCTCTTCCGCTTTTTGTTCAGAGTTTTCCTCCTGAACCTGATTACGCTGCGCCATGATGCGATCGACTACGGAAGAGGAATTGCCGCCATCATTCTTAATAACTTCGCCGTCCATGGTGAGTAAAGGTGTTCCTGGCATCTTAAACCGCTTTGATTTTGCTTTCTGCGTAACAAAAGCCTGACGTTTCTCCATCGTATTGAGCCTCAACCGTATCAGTTCGTCGTAAATCCGTTTTTCAGAAATAGTCGTAAAGCCATATTCTTCAGTCTTTAATAGCGTGCTTATATTTTTTGGTCCGAGCTCGGGATTTTTTCGTACGATGTCAAATATTTTTGCCGTCTGTTCAATACTAAAATGTTTGGCTTCTATAGCGGAGCCTTCGGACTTATTCCGTAAGCCATCGTCGCCAAATTCTTCATATTTCTTTTTGTATTTATAATATGTCGACGTTGAAATACGAGACTTCGCGCACGCTTCTTTGACACTCATGCCGCCCTGAACCATCTCAATTAGTTGTTTCCGCATGTTGAAAAGTACATCGCCTGCTGCCAGATTTTCTTTCACGGCGACCAGCGTGATATCGTCGCTTTGCGGCGCCCCTTCTGTAAATTCCATAATATCCGTCCGCATAGATTCTACAAAACCCTTAGCATCCTTCTCGGCATATTTACGAATGGTTTCGAGGAATCGCTCGTCGCTGAAAAGATCGCGCGATTTATTCATGGCTTCCGTGATTCCGTCGGTATAAAGAACCAAGACGTCGTCCGCACAAAGTTTGATGCTATCGGTTTGAATGGACTGGCCGAATAACTTGCGATCGGGGAGAGAGATACCAACCGGAAATCCTCGAGGATTAAGATAATACGTTTGTTTCGTGGAGTGGCGATGCAAAATCATAGGATTGTGTCCCGCGCTGGCGTAGTGAATTTCGCGGTTACGGGAGTCCAGGATAATATAAAACATCGTGACAAACATGCCTTTGCGCATATCGTCCACCACAAAATCATTGACCCGCGCAAGCACATCACCGGGATTCTTATTGCCGCGCGCTTCGAGTCGAAGTGCGGTACGAATCATCGTCATGACGAGAGAGCCGGGAACACCTTTTCCAGAAACGTCCGCCACGACAATTCCCACGGTATCCTCATCGACGGGAATGAAGTCAAAAAGATCACCGCCTACTTCTTTTGCGGATTCATAATACGTTGAAATGTCATACCCCTGAACCTCCGGAAAGGAAACGGGAAGTAGCATATGCTGAATTTCCTGGGCGACCTGAATTTCCTTCTGCATTTGCTTCTGTTGCACCATACCGATTTGTGCCTTGCGGAATTTTGATGCCATATCCGTGAAGGCCTGAGCGATTTCTCCAACTTCATTATTGGTATCAATATCCATATCGTCGGATAGCGTCTCATGTCCGGCGGAGCGGATCCAATCGGTAAGCAATTGGAAGGGTGATATAAGGCGAGCAATCAGGATCGCGATTCCGGAGTACATGAGCAGTAAGGCGAGAGCTGCGAAAACAATAGCCAGAATTTGGAGACCGACCATCTCATCTTGAATTGTCGACTCTTTGATAATAACATGCACGTAGCCTAAAATGTTTTCAGGAGAAACGGAGTTGGATCGGTAGACCGGCGTTTGAACGTCGTACACCATTTCCTCATTGATGGCGTACTTGTAGGTACGAACCGATTTCAATATGTCCGGGTTGTCGAGTGTTTGTGCTACGCTGTCGGGTATCTCCGGCGTTTCGGATCCATCGTACATGATCGTCTCAAACACTTCCGGCGTTTTATATTTTCCGAGGCTGGAACGGTCGGAGGATGCAAAAATAAAACTGTTAGGATCGACTATAAAAATATTCTCAATGAATTGCCGATTATCCAGCTTCAATTTTTTGGCAATTTGGAACATGCTGAGGTCGTCATAATTGGCCATATAATCGGCGCTTGAAGAGGCCGTTGAGGCTGAAATGGTCGTCACGCGTTTCAATATTTCATTCTCAAGATTTCGAGTTTGAGTCCGTTCAAACCAGATGTAGCCGCCAACGACTCCAATCGTCACCGCGACGGAAGAAAGAATCGCGTAACGATTCTTGATATTAATTTGTTTGGTTCCGCGACCGCGCGCGGTGCGGTACTTGACGAGACGAAGTTCATTGCCTTCCGACGTGATCTGGTAGTCTAATTCGTCCATCATCTTTTTGAGCATGAAAATACCAAGGCCGCCTTTTTTGCCGATCTTAATATATTCTGCCATATCGGGCGCTTTGGCGTTGCGCGGATCAAACGTACGACCCTGATCGATGATGGCGATCGAAAGCGAGGATGTTTTGACAATCGCGCGAAGCGTGATCATGCCGCGCCCGGGCGTGTCTCGATAGGCGTGGCGGATAATATTTGTAACCGCTTCGTCCGTGGCGAGTTTTAGTGTTCCGATAACCTTTTCATCAAATCCATACTTTTTCCCGATTTTGACAATAAACTCCCTCATCTCCACAAGATGCTTCATATCGGCGGGTACTTTGAGTTCTTCTTTTACGGATTTTTTAAAAAGCATGGTTGTCTTTAGAAGTTATTTCTTCTTTTTGCTTTCGTTGCGTGTACGGATTTGTTCTTCGGCTTTGTCGATAGCCTTGATGACACGCTTATTCAAAGGATCTTTTTCCAAGATACGTTGCCACATTGAAATGGCGACTTCGTATTTTCCTTCGACGTACATATCCACGCCCTGCAGATAGATTTTCTCCACATCCCCTTCGAGATTCTTAAACGTAGCGAAGGCGCGTACAATGGCCTTCTTATGATATTCTTTGACCGTTTCGTTGGATGGATCAAGCAAAAGCGCTTTCTCAAATTCTTCCATGGCAATCTGGAAATCACCCTTTTGATAAGCGTCCAAGCCTGATCGTGTACTTTCCAAGAAGCTCAAACGGGTACTGACCCGCTTGAGTTCGCCGTCAATTTCTTATTGAATTTGCTGATTCGTCGGATCAAGTCCTCGTGCTTCGGTCAGCAATTTTAAGGCTTCCGCAAAATTATTACCAGCCGCACTGGCGCGTGCTTTGGCAATGAAGGACGCAATCTTTTTGTCCAACAAACCGCGCGTTTCGCTGAGTGATTTCTTGATATCGCTATTGTCCGGCGATCGCTCAAGGGCGGTGGTAAATTCGCTAATTGCCGCTATATAATCTCCTTTTTGGATATAGGCGTACCCTTTGCGATAATGGTCATCGACAAATTTCCGATTCTCTGAATTGACCGTCAATTCTTTCATTTGTTTGGCGGTGTCGGCCAGCTGATCCGCAAGCTGTTGATCCATGAGGCTTCGCACGGTATCAAGCATGCGCTGGGCATTTTCATTTTTTGGATCCAGCGCCACAACTTGTTCCAGTTCGACCAGTGCCGGGATCAGTTTCTTGTTCTTAAGAAGCTCCGTTCCCATCACTTGGTGTTCTTTGATGGCGCGTGATTTTGCGGCTTCCTGATTGGAGACTACCAGTTTACGATCTTCGTCCACACGTGTGGCCTTGGCAATCTGAAGGCGTTCATCAATCGTCTTGCCAAAATTTACGGTGAGGGACAAACGATGAAGCGGAGTTCCAAATGGCGTTCCGATATTGACGGAATAATCTACGCTGAATTTTTGGAACTGCGTGAATTCGGTTCCCATACCAAACGACAACTGTCCGTTATTAAATCCTGCGCGTGCCGCAAGAAAACGGCTGAATGAGTATTCTGCTCCTAGATTAAGCTCGGCCTTGGAACGGCTTCCTTTATTGACATCCGCCAGTATGGTAAAGCGGCGAAGTTGATCATTGCCAAATAAAAAATCTTTGGCAAGTCCAACGCGAACCATCCGTGGATCGGTATAAGTCTTGTTGATCAATTTGACGCTCGGGGCAACGACGTTTTGCACATTCAGACCAAACGAAAGACCGCTTAGTGCAGAACTTGCAAAATCGGGACGCCACATCAATGCGAGATCAAGACCACTGCCGGTTGCGGATCTTGTTTGCAGAACACCTCCCGCAGGGTCGGATGCGGATTGATGGGTGATCTTAAATGTTGTTCCAAAAGCCAGACCGTACCAAGGGAGTTTTTTTCCGTAGGAAAAATAGTATTCTTCCTCGGAATAGTCGCCGGTTCCAATGGTGTAGGCCTCAAGGTCTGTGATGTTAATTCCGGAAACCCCAAAGTGAGCCGCTCCGACGCCCACCGATCCAAATTGAACCAACGGAAATGTCAGCGTCGCGAAATTATAATATACGCCCTGAATCAACGTGGAGTGATACGCGGAAAAATTCGCCTGCGGCAGAAAATCAAGTCCGGCCGGATTCCAATAGATCGCCGAACCGTCATTCGCAGAGGCTACGAAGGCTTTACCTAATCCTTGCGCACGAGCGCCGAGACCGGCTTCCATAAAAATACTCTGAGTTCCGCTGTCTTGAGCAGAAAGCCCGAACGAGAGCAAAATCAAAAATGTAAACCTGAGTTGTTTAAGCATTCCGAAATGATTACTGTTGAGTCTATTAAGTCTTTAAAAATGTAGGAATTTAGCCCCGCACATGCAAATGAATTTTGAAGGTGTACAAGGCGAAAGGCAAATTGTTTTCTAAGTTATTGGGGCGAAAAACACGGACGCGGGATAGTCAATGGGCCACACGGGGAATATCATTTTCAAAACTTAGTCGTTATTGTTCGTATTGAAATGAAGATCCAATTAGATTTTGCATGAGTTTTTAGAACTATGATATTCTATAGGAAGCTTTTGAAGAGGGGGAGTGTTGAAAATGGATGGCTTTCTTAACGGTTCCCCCCACGTAATTTTATTCATCATTTGATTTTTCATCGGCTAATTTCTATTATGCGACGATAAAAACCAGACGTATAAGAAAATGCTGAGAACAAAAGATCGCTTTTATTGGTCGGATGCACTGTACCTTGCAAAAGGGCGTGACGAGGTCGTAGAACTTGCCCAATCAGGAGGGCTTTTCCGATGCATCGCTTGTTCGGCCTTGTTTCGATTTTCAGAACGATGGAGCCGTATCAAACCCTTTGAGTATTTTCAGCTTTCAAAGCACCGGGATTCGTCATTGATGAATATAGAAAAGATGGAACTCGTCCGCGTGAAGGGTGCACAGTCTTTGTATCAATGCGCGTGTTGCAAGTCATTTTGGTGGAATGAAGGCGGCGCATGGAACAAGGCCGACGATGAAATCGTAGAAAAAGAAAAATAGTCCTAAAACAATTCTAATAGACAGGATCGGTACGAAGATGGTTGATTTGAAAATGGAACAGGATGCAGAAGCTATTGCCCGGCTTGGCGTCGCCCGGGAAGCTCTTTTAAACGAGTTAGGAAAAGTTATTGTCGGTCAAAAACCAATCTTGGAGCAGTTGCTAATTACACTTTTTTCGCGGGGTCATGGTCTTCTTGTTGGAATTCCGGGCCTTGCCAAGACGCTCATGATCAGCAGTTTGGCAAAAGTCCTAGATCTAAAATTCAACCGTATTCAGTTTACTCCGGATCTCATGCCGAGCGATATTACGGGGACAGAAATAATTGAAGACGATGCCGGGTCGAAAAAATTTCGCTTCGTGCGCGGCCCAATTTTTTCACAAATATTATTGGCCGACGAGATCAACCGAACCCCGCCGAAGACTCAATCCGCTTTATTGGAAGCCATGCAAGAGCACCA
>JANNSF010000329.1:0-3225 GCA_031402315.1 bacterium
GCTCGGCGCTGCCGGAGAGGGAGCCGCGCTCGACGCCGATGGGATTCGTCTCCGTCCGGTAGGGGCCGAGGAAGGCGTCGCGCATCGTGTCGAAGCCGTCGCTCCTGAGTACTTGGCTCTCATCACGAAAAAATTCAATGACAAAGACGTGGATAACCTCATCGAGCATTTTCGCGACAAAGAACGCCGCAAGGAGTTCTTTAAGGAATACAAAGAAATTGAGATGCTTTATGAAATTATTTCGCCGGATGCCTTCTTGCGGCCGTTCATTGACGATTATTCATGCCTCTCATCCATCTACCTGGTAGTTCGTAAGGCCTATACGAATACCGTGTATGTGGATAGGGCATTCCAGAAGAAAACCAATGCGCTTGTTCAAAGTCATGTTGGCACGACGGCAATTTCTGAACCCATGTTGCCGTACATCACCATAGATCAGAATACTATAGAAACTATTAAGAAAATGGATGATGGGCAGGCTACAAAGGTGATCAACCTTGTCAAATCCATTGAAAAGACTGCCGAAGAAAGTAGTGATGACCCCTTTCTCATTGCACTTTCTGAGCGGGCGAAACTCGTTCAAGAGAGCTTTGAGGATCGGCAAACCGGAACGGCGGAAGCCCTTGCAGGACTCCTGAAAGAACTCGACCAAAACGAAGCCCGCAAGAAAGAACAGGTTTCTAAGGGATTAGACAGTCTTACATATTACGTATTATGCAAGCTGACCGAAGAAAACGTTAAGAATGCCGAGACGGTTAGTAAAAAGGTTAGGGAAGCTTTCATGACCTTTCCAGGTTGGCGGCAAAGTGAAAAGGAAATGCGCGAACTTCGCAAGTCAGTCACCTTTGCGATCTATGCCGAAGAAGACAACCTCGATAGGGTCACTTCGATAGTAGATGGGATTTTCAATATTTTACATAAGACCAAGGGTAAATGAAGAGCCTGAAGCATAAAGAAGAATTTAAATCGCGCGTCCATGAATGGGCGGGCAAACTTGATGTTCGTGTACGAACGTTGGCCGTTCGCCCCATGCGCAATAAATGGGCATCTTGTTCGACGGCGGGCAATCTGAACTTTAATCGCGAGTTACTCGGTCTGGATGGCGACGTTTTGGACTATGTGATCGTGCATGAATTGCTACACTTTTCTGTTCCTAATCATGGTAAACTCTGGAAGAGTCTGATGCGCGCGCATCTGGGAGATTATGAGAGGATGGAAAGGAAGTTGAGGGTAAAGTGAATTTATCAGAATGTCTATTACTGTCGCAAACGATCATACTCCTCTTAACTTGCTTGGTTGTTTTGTGGTACACTATCGAAACGTATAAGATAAGAAAGTTGACCGATATTCAATCAACACTTGTCTCTGAGCAGCAACTAAAAAGCCTTGAAACGACCACGAATAATCTAAGTGAATTGAGTTTTATTGATTTGGTTTTCATAAACACTCTTTCTACAGCCAGTGCAACAAGTGTTGAAGGTAAATGGACGTTTGTCAATAAAGGGGGGCCGGTCACGGATGTTGTTGCCAGGGCAACAGGTGACACTCACATCGTAACGATACGTCCCTCTAAAATGATTAGAATGTACGGGAAAGTTGAATTGGAGATAACGAATATGCCTCAATCGAAGGAGGAATTGTTTCATGTTATGTTTGAAATTCAATACATGAATAAGTTGGGTTTCAAAGCGGTTCAAACATATAAGTATTTCCCAAACTTTAAACACAAGTTTGAGTTCGTTAAGACGTATTATTAAATTGTTGTCGTACTGATAGCTGAAAACCAGTTGGGCACTGGGAACCCCACCCGTCCCCGCCTCCTTCAAGGGGCGGGCTTCTTCGTACGGTGTGCGGGGGCGTACTGCGAAGGTTTGCACCTTCGGGTATCGTGCGGATTTTTGAGGATCAATTATGAATAGAACGATATGTCTAATATAAAGAAAACTCCACCACAGCACGTCACCTTCCTCTTCAAGGGGAAGGAATGGTAGGTTGCGTATGACCTACCCGAATAACAAACCGGAGCTGAAAGTCAAACGTCGGGCACTGCGAAAAAACCCAACACGGTTCGAGTTTGTGCTTTGGCAAGCCATTCGAAGGGAACAACTCGGCGTGAAATTTCGGCGCAGCTTAGCGTGGAGTATTTCATATTGGATTTTTATTGTCCTGAATTGAAACTTGCAATCGAAGCGGACGGATACACGCATGAGTCGCCGGAAGCGAAGATCCGAGATCGCGAAAGACAGAGTATTCTTGAAGCTACGGGAATTATGTTTTTGAGATTTACCGATGAAGAGATACTTGGGAATGTGGACAAAGTTGTCGAGAGGATAAGGGATGAGATTGGGAGCCTGAATTTGTCGCATCAGGCGGGGAGATATTGAAACCATTGTAAATAAGCCAGAAACTTGGGAAAGGCTTTCCATATGATGACGACAGACGTTTTTACGAAACAAGTGACGAAGGGCATTAAGAAAACCGTCAAAAAAGCAATTCAGGAACATTTCGACAGCGGTCATTCTATCTTCATAAGCGAAAATGGCAAGATAAAGAAGATAAACACGCCACGTGGGAAGAAAAACAGAACCTAACCGGCGAGCATCGGTCGGCTCGATACGTTCCGCCGGTGCGGATCACTCGGCGACCTTAGTATGATCCACTATTGCAAATTACACGGCGACCTAAATGTGCCGCTCGTCGAGTTGGCCGAAGGCCAGTATCGAGACGAGCGATTAGAAAGTCGGTCACGTCGATGAATGCACCCCTCGATACGCCTGCGGCTACTCGGGGTGCCTTTCTCCTGCTCATCGAGGCGGATCACTCGACGACCTATATGGTGCACCCCTCGATACGCCTTTGGCTACTCGGGGTGCTGCATCAAAAAAGAGTGGAATAGGCCTTTCTAAAAAGGTAGATTCTCATCGAAATAAAACCATTAACCTAAAAGGAGAAGATCATGCCTGATATTCAGATTAATTACATGGCTGTCGGTATTGCGGTCGTAGTCAATTTCGTTTTGGGGTTTATCTGGTATACGCCCCTATTTGGCAAGGCTTGGGCGGCGGAGATGAAATTTAGCCTTGATCAAAAGCCAACCAGCGCGGACATGGCCAAGGGAATGATTTTTATGGTGATCGGCAATTTTTTATTGGCCTACGTATTTGCGCACAATATCGCGGTATGGAATCCGGAAACCTGGGGCAAAGGCCCTTCGGAAATGTCACC
>JANNSF010000330.1:0-7164 GCA_031402315.1 bacterium
TGATCATTTTGATTTACTGGGTAACTCCATAGGTGGGAAATTCCTTATCACCTATGCGACCAAGGCCATAACTGAGGATGATGAGAATCTGTATTTCATATCGGCTTGGTCTGTCGCTGCATACCACAAGAAAGACGCAACATGGAAGACGTTGCCTTTGAGTTCAAGCTATCTCTCGTCCGGAATTAATGACGCGATTTGTGATAACGATAATCTTTGGATTGCCACGAATAATGGTGTAATTCGCTATGACAAGATAAAAAACAAATGGTTCGTCTATGGTCTTGCCGATGGGCTTCCCGATTTACAGGTCAGAGCTATTCTAACTGACGGGGACTACGTCTGGTTTGCCGGCCCGGCCGGTGTCACACAATTTTTTTGGAATGCAAAGCATTTAGAAGAGTGAGTAATTCAACGAGCAAACACATTTTTGGCAAATTTCATTTTTTTTCACGTTCAATCCCCGTCTAAATTCTATCATCTGCTCTGAATTCAAGACTTCAAAAAAATTATGCTCTTTAATAGACCCCATTTTTTTGTGAAAAAAACACGGGCGAACATCACCGGTTGCTTCAACAACCGAACTTACCCACGGCGCATTGCACCGAACACGTGGAAAATCTGCTAGACCAGCCAATGCTTTATAGTATTGGACAAGTCGACGCATCTTTTTGGGCGACTCGACCACAAATTTATTTCTAAAATAATCCGATCGAACATTTATCAACTCTTCGATTGTTTTCTCCAACTCCGGTAAATCATCTTTGCCAATCACTACAGAATCCTTCGATTCAAAATTCTCATGATTGAAAGCATCCGTCGTCACATCCGCCGCCAGAAAACTAATACTATCCAAGTCTAAGCTTTTGGCTGTATCAACGGTATTTACTACTACCCGAAAATTTTCCCGTTGAATTACGGAACGAGCGCGAAGAGCAAAAAGAGGGTTCATCTTTTTTATAGCAATTACACCTTGCTCAATTTTAGCAAATCCATTGGGAATTCTGCGAATTCGATCATGCGTTTCCGGAGGACCGTCAAGCGAGATTATTACTTCGTCCGCATATTTTGCTATGTCCTGGGCAAAGCGTTCTAAAAGCAGCCCTGTTGACAAAATCGTAACTCTTATCCTATACTCTTTTAATTGTTCACAGAATTGAAAAATGGTAGGATACAATAAAGCCTCACCGCCTGAAAAAACAACTTCTCTCGTTTTTAGACGAATCAAATCTCCAAGCGCTTTATTTAAAATATCCGGAGAAAGTTTTATACCCTTGTCATTCGACTTCCAGATGTCACACATGATACACCTGCAATTGCATCCTCCGTGCGGCATGAGGATGACGATGGGGAGAGATCTAATTCTGTGGGGACGAAAAATACTCATATGCCGTTCGTAGTCAGATTCCACAGAGGGTTTTGTTCTAATATCTGTTTAGGAACTCTTTGAGAAATGCGACGCTTTAGATGATCAATATCGATATCTATCATAAGCTTCTTAAAGCGGTGCATTTTGTTGTGCAAAGGTACGTTCCTTTCTAAGGCGGCAACTTTTAGTTTGCCCCTGATCATTAACCACTGAATGTCGATTGGAGTAGCGTTCAATATATTCTCATAATAATCTTTCTTCCTAGCCGGCAAAATCAAAATATCCGCCTCGGCACCCTCTTCGATCCGTACACGGCGATTAATCCCAAACATCGAAGCCGGGATGTTCGTAACCATACAGAAGATTTCTTCAGCGCTCACCATGCCCGTACTATAAGCTTTTTTCATTTCGTCGAATAATGTTGCTTCGCCTGTAAGCGTAGAGTCAGTTCCAAGTGCAATGCGCACCCGTCCCTTAAGGTCGGCAATTGGAGCCGTCTTTCCGAAAAGGAAATAATTGGATGAAGGACACCAAACCAAGCTCGTTCCAGACCTTACAAAGATATTGGTGTTTTGGTCATTGATCCCTACACCGTGAACCAATACTGTGTTTGGCCCTAAGACGCCTAAACGGCATAATTCGTCGATCTCTCCAATGGCCTGCGGATTAGTTCCCTCTGCCCCATGAACAATAAATGGTTTTCCGCAGTTTTGATTGAATTTGGAAACGAGACCTTTATCCGAGGAAAGCGAATGAGCCCAGGCATATCTCTTTAGCACCCAAACCGGATAACCAAAACGAAAGTTGAAGTAATAAGGATTGTGGTGGACCACCGTACTGACCCCGGATAATAGATTTTTAAGCGCGCCTACCATGAGTCGATCACGCAAATGAACCTTCTCAATTTCCAAAACAGGAGATTCGGATGGTCTATAGATATCATTGGCCCAGGCAATATAGTCTTCGTATGGCGGGTGACCAAGCCTTGGATAAAGATTCATCTCCAAATGGTCATGTGCATTGATCAGGCCAGGATAAATGTAATGCCCATCGAAATCGATCGCGGGCTCATTTTTTAAAGATTGCAGTCCGCGACCAATTTGGGCAATTTTACCGCTCGCAATACGTACATCTCCTCGATTCTCTTTCGAGCCGTTTGCCCACGCCAATTTTTTCAAAAGAACATTCATGACATACCGTTATTCCCGCACTACTTTTAATGCAAGGACAACAGGTGTATTGTTCCAGCTCCGTTCAAGGACACGATCAATCCTAAAACCACTTTGCGCTAACTTTTCTTTATAGATTTCGAGCGTGTGAATATGGTGCTCTACCACATAGATCTGGCCATTATACTCAAATGTACGTTTCATTCCACTAGAAGCCGCGGTCGAATGAAAATCGGTAATAATAAGAGTTCCGTTTTTTCTCAGAACACGATGAATTTCTTGGAAAGTAGCCTTAACGCTTTGAATATGCCCAATGACAAGTGCACTGATCGCTACATCAAATGATTCTTCCAACAAGGGATAGTCTGAAGTTTCAATCCTGTGAAATTCAGTTTGTGGCGTAAGAATGCTTGCGCGATCAATCATCTTTCCTGAGATGTCCAATCCAACTACACGGGATGCCCTCATATCCCATGCTTTCCGGCAGAAAAATCCGGTTCCACAACCGATATCTAAAACGGCTTTACCTGTCATGTCAGGCAAAAGGGTTGTAACCGATTCATCAGACAACATTTTAATCGGATTAGACTCTAATGCATACGATTCCGCCCAGAGATCATAGGCGTCTTTTGGTGAGAGTATTGGAGCCTTGGGCGTAAAATACTTTGTTAGACTGCTCACAAGTTAGAATCCTTCCTTTTCAGGCCGTCGGTAACGTAGCCAGAATCGCTGAAGAATTTTCAATTCATAAGGATAAGACAACACATTTTTTCGGTATCGAAAGGATGAAATATGCTTCATGGCCTTTCGCTGAAACGCCGTTAGTTTATAATCACTAATCGTCGGGTATTGCGCGTGAATGACGGTTTCGAATTCATGTATGCGTCGAATCATCTCCGGCGTAAGCCAAGGCGTCAGATGTTTTCGATGAATATCAAAGCTGAGCCACTGCGGTTCCATCCACTCATCGAGATGCTGGGGAAATCGAAATCCTTTCGTTGTTGCATCCTTATACAACTCAGAGTCTTCCGTGGGAACCGGGCTGTAGATATAGATAATTATTTCCGTTAACGGGTTAATCTCCTTGATATCACGAATGAATTGCATGTCCGCTTCAATTTGCTCCCAGACCTGCTCCTCCGTTGGAGCCGGAAGACCCAATATGAATGAATACTCGGGAATGATGTCAAAATGTTGTAGACGGGCTGCAAAGGCTTTGATTTTTGCACCGCTTTGCGTTCCTCCCTTGTCCATTCGCTTGAGCAAGGCATCATTGCCGCTTTCCGCTCCAAAGAAAATCATACGACAGCCGGATTCACGCAGCTTGGCAAGGGACTCGTCCGAATACTTGTCCATCGTGTCAATCCGTCCTTCACCCCACCAATTCATATTTTCAGGTCGAATCAAGCCCGCAAATTCTACGGCGCGCTTTTCAGAGACAAAGAAGTTGTTATCATGGAAGGTTATCGCATTGCCTGCATACTTTTCCTTCACAAATTTAATGTCCTTATAAATTCCGACGGCCGACTTCCCCTTCCACCGTGCCTCGAAAATCGGGACGACACCACAAAAGGAACAGGTGAATGGACATCCGATACTGGAATGATAGGAAATCGTTTTTGTTCCAAGAAATGTCTTCCCTAAATAACCATCCAAAGAATAAAAATTGTTCAATGTATCATACGGAAGATCCGGTAACTGATCCTGATCTACTAAATCGGCCTTCTGTGTTTTGATAATCTTGTTTTCTCGGACATAAACCAAATTCTTGATTTCTGAAACAGCGAGACTATTTGATAAAGCATATATAAGCTCAGGAAATGCTTTATCCCCAGGCCCATTAATCACAAAATCAACGTATCCGGAATTGATTACGGTCCGTTGCTGATTGGAAGCGAAATAGCCTCCCCAAATTATTTTGATCTGTGGAAATAGCCGCCGAACATCACGCGTGAAAGGGATGGCCTGTATCAATTGCGGCCCAGGCATGACGGTAGAACAGAAATATTCAAATGAACCGTCTTCCAGATAATTCAGAATTTTTTTCCATGGATCGATTTCTCTATTGCCGTCAACGATGACATAGTCAAACTTTCCATGAATGGATGCAGCAATCTGGAGGATCGAATTGGGAATGAGTTTCCCATATGTTGTCGCGCGGGGGTTAAAGAGGAGAATCTTGTTCATAAGATTTCTTCTGAAGTGTCATTAAAACATGCTCTCCCCAATTCCTAAAGGGATAAGTTTTCTGAAGCCATAACTCTATTTTTGCCAGGTAGGTATTGGATTTCATACTTACAAAATCGGGCGGAAGCAAAAAGGAAAACCCATAGGTCTTTCGGACATAACACCCATGAGATGAAAACACTAATTCGATCTCTCTAGGGCTAAAAAAGTACAGGTGCATTGAGTTGAGTCGGTATCCGGTTTTTCTTAATTTACCTACTGAACGCTTGAATTTTCCACGAAGGCCATAATACACGATATCCCAAATCGAAAATCGATTTAAAAAATGCAAAATTATGCGTCCATCGGGCCTCACAGCTCGCGATATGTTTTTGGCAAACAGATCCAAATTCGAGAGTGAATTTATGCCGTCAAAGATCGAGTAGACGCCATCGAAAGCCTCGCTCTGTAATATTGCGAGATCGTCAAGGGACTGTTCTTTAAACGTTATATTACTGAGCTTTTCATGGGTCGCTTTTAGCATCGCAATGTCAAGCATGTTTGATGAAAAATCTGTTGCTGTCACTTCATGGCCTTGTTTTGCCATAAAAATAGCGTCCGTTCCCGTTCCGGCATTTAGCTCCAAGAGTTTCGACGGTATCGGAAAATTAATCAGTAATTCGTTTTGAATACATGTTCTGACTATCGCGGTTTTTTCATTCGCGTTTATCATTTCGTCATAACAACCGGCTATACGTTGATAGAAGTCCAATATTTCTACCCGCTGACCGTTCATTGGTATTGATATCCTGTTACTGCCCGCCGTTTCAAAAAGCCATAGTAAAATAACTGAATGTGGGATAACGGGTGCTGCGATGCTCCCATGCTCTGATCCTTGATTGGCTTCGTTATAAAGCAACAATGGGACCCGATCGTCATAGTACTGAGAACTTCTACTTCTCGAACGTCGATTGCAAACGAAGGAACTGGAAGTTTGAATATTAGTGACGAATTCAGTTGTATTCCAAGCTTAGTCAAGTCAATTTTTTCATTTTTGTGATGTTTTCCAAGCTCGTATGCAAGTTTACATCGGTCGTATGGTATGGAGGAAATGGCGATTTTTTTTGAACGTTGCATAGCAGGTACCGCGGGGCTGGTCAATCTCAGGCCCATTAGAAAATAGCCGTTTAACGATCCTACCAGGTCCATGGGGAAAAGCTGCAACCCATTATCATCTGCGACTGAAATTAAATAAACTGGCCGGGGGCACGTATATATAACCATTATGGCTTTTGCGTCGCGTCTCGTCATTCTGAAATTGAAAGGGTTCCTTATTGCACGACGCGCACGCCATTCAAACACTTCCAATAACAATTCATGCACAAACCAAGCACAGTAGTTTTGGCTTGCCAAAATCTCAAAAAATTTTATCGTCAGTTGAGGCATTGAGATCGTTTGAGTATGCTGCAGATGAATAACGCCTAACGATTTGGTTGACTGTGAAAGATCACGAAATTCAATTTGAGAGCGTATTTGGGGTTGAGCTTTGGTTTCGGTATCGGAAAATCCTATCGCAATCGTAAATGGGCTAAGGGAAACGACGGAGAGATTGCGCGTTACGTCGAGGATTTGAAGATCATTACGAAATAATGTCTGAAACCGTGAATCCTTCCAATCCATGTCCGTTGCAATGAAATTTCTCGCATACAGACTTTCCGGCAAAGATCTCCCTAGCGTGCGTAAAAATATGTTTTTAAGCATTGATCTCATGTATAGAGTTTAATTGCCTTTATTGTAAATGATAGCGAGATGGACTCTTGGGCTTCAAGATAAACCAGATTGCTGAAATACCTCCTAAAAAGATCAGCTTACCGTAAGTAGTTGCACGTTAGTTAAAGAGCAAAGCCTTTTTGTTCATATAATGTAATAAAATCTTCGACAGTTTGAGCCATTGTTTTTAAAATGATTGATGAATGGTCTATCGGGCTGCTTAATAGATTGACAATGTGACATACCATTGCGTTCTGAGAATTTGCGATATGGACATTTACCCCGTTTCCGTAATAACCTGTGTCTCGGCATACTACGGGGATGCCACATGCCAGTGCCTCCATAGTTGCGTAGCCCTGTCCTTCATAGCGCGAGGGATGAAAAAAGACCCGACTGCGCCACATCATCCGGATCACATCGTTTCTGGGTACTTTTCCATGCCATTCAATAATATGGTGCAAGCCTAATTGGTCGGTTTTTTCCATTAGTCGTTGGCATTCAATTCCATCACCAACGACGATAACCTTTATTCCTTTTTTTAAGTTGGCAACGGAAGCGACGACATCAATGAACGTATCGTAGTCCTTTAGCAAGGTAAGCGATCCTACACCGATGATATCAATATCTCTGTAATTTGGCTCTTGAAATGTCTCAATGTTATCCCAATCAATTCCCCAGGGAATTATGGAG
>JANNSF010000331.1:0-13820 GCA_031402315.1 bacterium
CCGCAATTGGTCCCGCAGCACCAACGTCCATAAGTTCACGCTTCGTACGGATGGGGCTCTTCACACGGATGAAGGCGCCAAACGTTCCCGGCATGAACGTGGTTCCGCCAAAATCCCCATAGGGCGGAATAACAATACTGGGCAGATAATAAGGCAGTGAGACGTGGAGACCGTGGTAGCGTGCTGCAAAATAATGTCCAAATTCATGGGCGGTTAGAATACCCATGAGTGAAAATGAAAACTTTAATCCGATCTCCCAATACCATATGCCGATGAGAGGTTGATTGACATTCCACGTTGCGCCGGTCAGAAAGACAACCGAAAACGTGACCAAAAACAAAGCCAGATGGAACGCGGGGTGCGCTCGCCAGGTTTGTTTTGGCTCGTTCGCGGATCTATCCGATATCAAGCTCAATTTTAGCGTCACCTCGTCTTCCGTGTTCTTATCAATGGACTCCACTTCTGAGCGATAACCCAATTCGGAGAGGCGCGACTGAATAACGTGAAGAAGCGGCATGGTCAATTGCGGTGTAAAAAACTTAACACGAAGGATTCCATTTTCTTCGCAAATGGAATCAAGCCGTATGAGATCACCGAGAATATGTTGGATTCGCGCTTGCATCTTGGCTAACTTACGATAAATTTTGAAAAAAGTATCGAATTTTTATAATGACCATTTTTATCTTATCGGGCGAATCATCCGGGGATGGGTACGGAGCAACTTTGGCGGAGGCTTTTCGCAAACTATCACCGGAATGCAGGCTTTACGGCATTGGCGGTGATGCCATGGCTGCGCAAGATGTTACACTTTTTGCCCATATTCGGGATTTATCCATTCTTGGATTCACCGCGATTTTGCCCAAGATCTTTGACTTAGTGAGATTAAAAGGCCTGCTTGTAAAAGAGGCCGGGGTACTCAAACCCGACGCCATCGTTTTAATCGATTTCCCGGACTTTAATCTCCATGTCGCCAATGCCATTCGCCGGAAGCTCCCCATAACAAAAATATTTTATTACATTCCTCCGCAGATTTGGATCTGGCGAATGTCGCGCATCATGGAAATCAAAAGTCTGTGTTCGGCGGTTTTCCCCCTATTTGATTTTGAGCACGATCTGTACAGTAAGACCGGTATCGCATCATTTTATTTTGGCCATCCCTTGATGGATTCTCTTAATATTGAACCGGTACAAAATTCCGATACGGAGGGAAAGACACTCGGCCTCTTTCCCGGAAGCCGGCGGCAGGAAGTGCAGTCTATTTTGCCCGTGATGCTGGCAACGGTGAATCTTGTGCAACACGAGCACCCTATGGAAATTGTGATCGGGAAAAGCACGGCCGTCCCGCAAATCGTCTACGACAAGGTCATAGCCCAATACCCCGTGCGTGTTTCGTTTCATGATTCGAAACAGGCTATACTCAAATCGGACGTCGTTCTGACGAAATCGGGAACTATCAATTTGGAGTTATCCTATTATGAAAAGCCGTTCATCGTAGTTTATAAAACGTCATGGATCAATTGGTTCGTTGGCAAATATATTCTACGGATAAAATGGATATCCCTCATCAATATTTTAGCCAAGAAGGAAATTGTCAAAGAATTCATTCAATACGATGCTAAACCTGCTGCTCTCGCAGTGGAATTGCTGAAAATAATAAGCGTTTCAACGTATCGGAAAACCATGATCGAAAATCTCCGGCATTTGAATGAACGGATTTTTGTAAAAAAAGTTGGCCGAGTATGCGAAAAAATAGCAAGGGAGATTATTGATAGTTGCGTGTCACAATAGCCTAGCCAAGGAAACGGATAAAAAAAAGCCCTGCAGTTCATACAGGGCTTTTGAACAATCGACATTCTTATTTTATTTTTTTGCTGCGCTCAGATTGCGGGCGATTTCTTCTTCGGCTTTCGCTTCTTCTAAGCGTCCGGTTTCTTTGTAAAGCGTCGCCAGCATAATATGCGCTTGAGCCATCTCCGGTTTTACGGCGATGAGCGACCGAATCGAGCTCTCCGCCTGCTTCATAAGACCGTAGTCACGATAGAGTGCGGCCGTCAGAAGATACCATTGAGGATTGGTATTGTCGTTGTTGCATACCTTAAAAACTTCCTTGATGTCCGAATCGAGTAGCTCACGATCCTCGGGAGTGATCAGCGAAAATTTTGCTTTCGGAGAAACTTCAGTGCCTTTGGCATCTTTTACCGTCCAAACGTATTTTTCATCGTTCTTAAGTTTCGGCGCTGTTTTTGGATACGTGACCTGCGTAACGCCCGAAACGTTGATCTCGTATTTGAAATCCGAAATCTCGCTGCTCAGAGAAATGGTATAGTCTTTACCCGGTGTAGCGCGGTGGTCTGCCCACTCAAATCCAGGCTCCGTATCCAGAACTTTTGTTTCCGAAGGATAGATCGCCGTAATACTACGATTAGCATCGCCAGCCCATGCCCGGGTCGCTCCGGCCATGGAACTATTGGAGGCATCGCCCCACATTAGCCCGGACAACGTACCGTACAAACTTGATAGAAACGAATTATCTTCTTTCTTCGTGGCTACGACATGGGTCTTATTGGCACCCAGTATGATTTCTTTGCCGGTATAGTACATGATATTAACACTACCTTTAGCGTCGGTGGTGATTTTATCGCCGTCTAATAATTTAATACTGGACGTGGCTGGTTTCGCCTTACCTTTGGCGTCGGTCACAGTGACATTTCCTTTGATGGCCGTCATAAACGCAACGCCTTCTTGAGCCATAGCCCATGAGGACATCAATAGCGCCCAAAGCGCGATTTGAATAAAATTACCTTTTTTCATAACAACCTCTTAGAGTTTAATGTAGAACAATTTTGAAGGACTTATAACTGACCATTCATATACACCGCTACAGCAGGGTAAACGGTCTTCATTCAAAATTATTCAAAAACACACCGAATTACAAGTTAAAATGTGATGCCCATCACTTTGTAGTCATGTGAAATGTTCCGTCCCAGCTCTCATCCGGTGGAGCCTGAATGAATTTCTTGCACCGCTGGATATATAATTTAGACGGTTCGTCCGTGTGGACACATGTCAGGGCCTGTTCAAACTTCTGAATAGCTTCATCCCACTTGCGTTGCCGATATTTTTTAATGCCTTCCGAATAGTATTCCACGAGTTTGCGCGTCTCTTCGGGAAGAGGCTCGTTGGCACGCCCAAGCAGTTCGAAAATCTTAACGGGCTTGCTCTTGCCCTTTACAACAAGGAGATCTAATTCACGAACGATCACACGCTCACGGACCTGATTGTACGTAAATTCACTGATCATGAGGTATGTTCCGTAGTTCTTATTGGCGGCCTCCAGCCGTGAGGCCAGATTCATATTATCACCGATCCCTGTATAGTCGTAGCGAATTTCCGATCCGATATTGCCGAAAACTACTTTGCCGGTATTGACTCCAATTCGATTGCGAATCGGCGGCAAACCTCGCTCGGTCCACTTGGCACGAAAATCTACAAGTTTTTCCTGCATCTCCAGCGCGGCAAAGCACGCGTGAAGCGCGTGTTCATTTTGGGGCATGGGCGCTCCAAATACGGCCACAATAGCATCGCCGATATATTTATCCAGCGTACCACCTTGATTGAAAATGAGTCGGGTCATTTCGCCTAGGTAATCATTGAGCAATTCGATCAGTTGCTTCGGAGAAATATTTTCCGAAATCGTCGTGAAGCCTTCGATGTCCGAAAACAAAATTGAAATTTCTTTTTCTTCGCCGCCAAGTTCAAGTTTGCTCGGGTCGTCGGCCAGTTGATCCACGTAAGCCGGCGGTGCATAGCGGGCAAACATACTTTTTATTTGCTTCTTATTCCGCTCTTCGGTAAAGGCCTGATACACCGAAGTCGTAAAATAGGCAAAAAGCAAGCTAATAGTCATACTATTGACCGGGAACGCCACACCCATATCAAACAAATAAGCGGCGGGGCCCCAGATTAAGATGAGCAAGAGTGCAAGTATTGAAAATTCACCAACGAACCCAAATTTCACCGTAACCCAAATCATCACGGTGCTAAAAATCAAACATGCTAGAAAAATAACAAGGATCGACGCCCGTTCAATGTAGGATTTATTGAACAGGGTCAAAAAGGAGTTGGCATGAACCTCGGCTCCGTACATAAGGTTAGCTTTATTCTTATCGTAAAAGGGTGTGACAAAACGATCCGGAACAAACTCAGATCCGTTGCCTACAAATACGATTTTATCCTTAAAGAAATCGGCCGGCCACGCCACGTCGCCGGTCAATTTGCTGCTGCGGTAAGTGACAATCTTTCCCTCAGATTCCTGTGCCCAAGAGCCGTCCTGTTGTTTATACCATGTCGATGGTCCGCCGACATAATTAATGATCATGTTTCCGTCGCGCGTCAGAGGTATACGCGAAATGAGGCTCCACTTCTTATTTTTGATTTCATCAACAAAAACATCTGAACCAATGCCCATGGTCACGCAATAAGCAAGTGAAGAAAACGACAAGAAAGTTTCCCCATCGGACATCGTTGCGATGGGCTTAACTTCACGAATATTGATCCGGCCACCGGCCGATTGCAAATTTGCATAGCCAACACCCTTCAACGCCGACCTGAAAAAAGCGTGCGGCTGTTGCATTTTCGTTTCGCCATCGGGTTGTGGATGCCAAATATTGACCGCAATGACGTTGCCCGCACGTTTCATCGAACGCTGAAGCGCGGAATCACCTTTGGCGTCCAGTTGATCCAATTTGTCGTAAAATGCGAAGTCAAGTGCGATGGTTTTCGCGCCCTTTGCTTTCAGCGTATCAATAAGCCTCGCAATATAGGCTCTTGGTAATGGATCGTAATAGCCAAATTCGGCCTCGTAGGCTTTTTCATCGATCATCACCACGACGACGTCGGGAACTTTTTCCAATGTTGTCGCTCGTGTTTTGAATAGCAGGTTGTATCCGGCCTCATCGAGGCCTTGCATCGCCGGGTTTTGAGATAGGTACAATCCCAACACCGAAGAAATAAGTCCAATGAGCACCAGCCAAAGCATTTTTCTTTTCATAATTTTATCTCAGGTTAAGTTTTAAGACATGGTATCGCGCCGCGCAAGCGATTCATTGATTTCCGGAATAATGGACGGATCAGAAAATTTCAAAGTTACGGAAGAGAACATCTTTCTATTAAGGTTGAGGTGCAAAACATTTCCATCCCAGCGCGATTCCATAATTTCTGTCCATGCAAATTCCAGGCGATGCTCGGAAACGACACTTCCGATTCCCTCCCGATTCAAAAAACAAAAACTCGCGAACAAGGCCTGTGCCATAAATGCAAAAAGAATCGCGGTGAACGGCATGAGCCTTATATGATTTTCAGAATCCGTCATCTGTAAAACAACGAGAACAAGCGCGGTAAGGATGAACCCAAGCCAGTAAAATCCGCCTAAGAAGCGATATACAAAAATCAAGCGAGCTTCAGGATTTTTATTTACAAAACTCGCGAGCGTAAAAATCTCTTTAAAAACTGAAGAAAGACACAAAATGACAACCAACCCATTGAAAGCAAGCGTAAAATAATCTGGATTCAGACTGAGCATAAATTGTTTGGTTAAAGATTGTATCGAATAGAAAACGCATTGAGCGTTCCAATACCCCAGGAAGTGAACGCATATTCAAAAATATATTTTTCGTGGCGAAAGCCTAGTCCGGCGGAAACGCCCTCACCGCGCGTGGTCGCCAGATTTAACTCCTGATGGCGCTGATTATTATAGCCGAAACGGATCGTCATGTCTTTCTGCGGCACCCATTCGGCTCCAATAATAAATCGTTTTGATCGCGCCAAGATTGGTCGGCCCGGGCGATTGAGGTCGGAGAAGTTCAGGCTGATCTCGATCGGAGCTTTTTCAAGCTTTTTACTGATACCGAATTGCAATGAAAGCGGCAGAGCGTCCGCATGAGATCGGTACGATGAAGTCACAAAGCCCGAATTCAATAGCGACGCCCCGCAAGTCATGTTTTGTTCGGTCAAGTGATATTGTACACCCAGATCCAAGGCAATCGCGGTGGAGGAAAAATTTTGAATGGAAGAGTAAATGAACTTGGACGACGCCCCGACACTCCAATGCTCATCGATAGAACGCGCGTGAAAGACACTGATCGAAAAATCGGTCGACGAATAGGATGACGTCGAATTTCCGAGAGCATCGAATCCTTTGAATTCGCCGTAGTTGAAATACGTTAGTCCCGCGCCATAAGTACCGCCCCATTTCTCAAACCGTTCCGCAATAGCAACATAACCCGAATTGATATCGAGAATATGATTCATATATCCGGCTTCCACTTGACGTGACTCCAGGGTGGCCAGGCCGGCGGGATTGTAGAAAAACGTGGAGACATCACCACTTTGAGCCGTAAATCCATTGCCCAATGCAGATGCACGCGGTGAAAGGCCGACCCGTAAAAACTGGTACCCGGCTTCACCAGCGAAAGCGCCGGCGGAAAAAATAACAAGAAAAAACAATCTACTGAGCATGGAGCAAGCTAAGGGTTTGAATATAGACAATCAATTCTTTTACACAATGATCACGACAGCCTCAAAGGCCATTAATCATGAATCAATTGCTTTAGTTGTTCGACCTCTGCGCGGGCCAATTCAATTTGGCGTCGACGGCTGAGCAAATAAACAAACAGGACCAAAAAGACAAAAAAACTAAACAAAACCGTAAACCACATTTCCGGTGCAAGACCCGAGTTTTCGCTGCCGCCCATAACCGGCGCGGGATGCTGCGTACGCCACCAACGAATCGACATATAGACGAGCGGGACATTGGCGAAGCCGATGATGCCGACAACGGCGCAAAGCCGTGCACGGGTCTCCGGCTCCTCAATGAAGTTTCTGAATATTAAGTACGAGCCGTAAATCAACCACAAAACCAGCGTCGAGGTAAGGCGCGCATCCCACGTCCACCAAATTCCCCAAACCGGCTTTGCCCATATAGGACCTGTTATTAACACAATCGTACAGAAAACCCAACCCAGTTCCGCCGAAATTCCCGCGGTCAAGTCCCAACGCATGTCACGCTTCACCAGGTACATAATACTGGCTACACAGACGAGGGCAAACGCCAAAAAGGCAACCCAGGCGGAAGGTACATGGAAATAGAAAATGCGCTGAATGGCTCCCATTGATTTTTCGTTAGGCACCCAAAGAAAAACAATATAGAGATTGACCGTCATCAGCACTCCCAGTGCTATATCCAGCCAATTGTTTTTGATCTTATCCATTTCTATTCCTCGTCGCTAGTAATTAAGAGCATAGGTAATAATATTCGTCGCAAACTTCAAAGCTTGTAGATGTTTCTCGGCCCCATCCTCAGGGAAAACTTCCGGTCCTTCAAGTCCATCGCTGATATCGGTATTCTTTGAGAAAAAACAAATTAGACGGCCATGCAGAAATAGCCCATACGCTTCAGGAGCTCCCCCATCGTGTTCGTGAATCTTCGGCATGCCGCCGGGAAAATCATATACCGTACGAAAAACGGCATGCGAAAAAGGAATCGGTGTAAACTCCAATTCCGGAAAAACTCTTTTCATTTCGCGTAAAAAAAAGGGCGCGATCCCGTAATCATCATCGCACCAAAGAAACCCGCCATTCGACAGATGCGACCGCAAATTCTTAATGTCAGCGTCCGAAAATTTTATATTGCCGTGGCCGGCCATATACAGTATAGGGTATTCAAAAATCTTGGCGTCCGACGGTTCGACGTACGTCTCCTTTTTTTCGACGGTGATATTCGTATTTTGTCCTAAAAATGACAACAGCTGATTAAGAGCTGATTTATTGCCATACCAATCACCGCCGCCGCCATATTTCACGCGCGCGATCGTAAAACGAGAGGATTGCGCATTTACCGAGAGCGCACCCAAGCCAATCATCAAGAACAAAATTTGTTTTGCCAATGTCTTCACTAATCCTTTTCAGCCACTCGGTATAATCGGAATAATCCGAACGCGCCAACACTAATAAATAGGATACTGATCCATTGCGCGCCACTTAATCCCAGTGCAAGTCTTGGATTGAGCCGCATGAATTCTATGGCAAACCGCTCCAGCCCACCCAAGATCAAATACAAATAAAAAATTGTACCGTCTTTTGGTTTTCTTTTCCAAAGTTGCCATAACGCTACAAATATCAATACCGATAGCAAGGCCTCGTACATGGGCGTCGGATGACACAGCGTATTATCCGGCACGACTCCGCCCGGATAGTTTTTTGCAATTTCTGTATCGGCAAAAGCATGGGATGGTGGAACCACGCCCTTGGAATAGTTGGTAGCCCACGGGCCATCCCACGGCAAACCGTAATCCCCATCGCCCGATAGGTGACAACCGATTCGCCCAATGCCATAACCCAGCGCGAGAGGGATCGAGACGATATCAACTCCCTTCCAGACGGGTATGTTGTTCTTGCGCAGCAAATACACGATAGAAATCGCGGCTAAAATAAAACCGCCATACCAGGTCAAGCCGGCGCCGGAAAAAAGCATGTCAATCGGATGACGCAACAATTGATCAAAGGCCTCAAAAAACAGGTAATACAATTTTGCACCCAAAAGCCCGGCGATGGCGGCGGTGAAAACAATTTTTTCAGCCACTTCTTCTTTGAAATTCGACGCCTTGAACAGCTTCCTTAAGATATAACTCGAGAGAAGAAACGCGGTGGCCATCATAAGCCCAAAACTGTAAATGGGAAATCCCAGAATAGGAATCTTGAAGAGAATCGGAATCATAGGTCCTTTCGTTGGATGCTTATCCGCTGCCCAGGTACTTGTTGTGCTTATTCTACAGGCATGGGGTTTTGCCGTTAGAAAAAAGCCAGCTATTATATTGCTATTTCAAATACTTTGCAAACCAGTCTTTTACTTCCTTATTCCAGTAAATTGAATTCTGCGGTTGCAAAATCCAATGGTTTTCATTGGGAAAATAAACCAATCGTGCTGGAACTCCTTTACCCGTCAGGACACCGTACAATTCGAGCCCTTGCGTCACAACTACTCGGTAATCTTTTTCGCCGTGTATGATCAGCATAGGCGTTTTGAAATTCTCCGCATAGAAAGCAGGACTCCACTTGTTAATTTGCTCATACCGCCCTTGCCATGGTGCACCGTCGTAGTTAATAACCCGATCGGAGGTGACGTCCGAGGCGAATTGACCCATCAAGTTATATACGCCCGCATGACTGATCAAACATTTAAAGCGATCGGTATGGCCCGCTATCCAATTGACCAGATAGCCGCCATAACTTCCGCCGGCGGCGGCCATACGCATCGAATCAACAAAAGGATACGTGCGGATCAAGTAATCCGTTGCGCGCATCATGTCGGTAAATGGCTTGTCCCCATGCGCGCCCACAATGCTTGTCATAAATTTTTTTCCAAAACTCGTCGAGCCGTGAAAATTGACCATCGCTACGACATACCCATACGACGCAAAAACCTGAGCATTCCATCGGTAGCTCCAATCGTCGCCAAATGTTCCCGCCGGGCCTCCATGCACCATATGGATAAGTGGGTATTTTTTTGCCGCGTCAAAATTAGGTGGATACAAAAGGTACATTTGCACATTGTCGTTGTCCGCCCCTTTAAAGGTAATATCAAGAGGTTTGGTCAGAGTAAGAGAATCCAGAATGGATTTGTTAAATGAACTTAACGCCGTCAATTTTTTTGACTTTATGTTCCATTCAAATATTTCGCCCGGCGAAGTCATGTCGGATTTTATGAACCAAAGTTTATCCGCCCCCACATTAAGAGATTGAATCGCGCCCTCGTTTATCATTTTTTCCAATTTGGACGAATAAATGGCGGCGCGCGCATTTTCCTCCGCCATGAAGTAGATTTCTTTTCCGCTCAGCGATTCCGTAAAGCCGCCAAACGATAAGTCTTTTCCCTCGGAAATAACTTTTGAGGTTTTTCCGGCCAAATCATATTTGACAACGTTTGCATTGTCCGGATGATTTTTTTCCGTCGTGCGACCATAGTATAAAAATTTTCCATCCCTTGAGAATAGAGGGCTAAAATCCTCATCGTCATTATCCGTTGTAATATTCACGGCGTTTACAAAGTCGTCCGACTTAAACAGAAAAATATCGTTATTGATATCCTTATAGGGGGGCTCTGTAGAGTTGAATCCCATCGCTACCCATTGTCCATCGGGGGAAATGTCGTAGCTCGCACTCCCATCGACCGACGTCATTCGCTTAGAACCTTCCGTCAAATCGATCCTTGTTTTTGTTTCTATGGAGTAAGTAAATAAATGGTTGACGTATCCATCCGTCAAGAAGCTGTCCCAATAACGGTACGATCGGTTTTCCGTTACCTTCGCCGTTACCTTATTATCCTTTTTTTCCTTGAGCGCTTTTTTCATCGCGTCAATGTCTTTTTCATACTCCGGTAGAATGGCCGATACGAAAGCGATACGCTTTCCGTCGCCTAAAAATCTTGGTGAACTTACACCCATTGGCATTTCGCAAACGAGCGACGCCTCGCCACCGTCGATATCAATGGTGTAGAGCTGCGGAAAATCGCCTTCCCGTTTTGACACGAATGCGATCGTACGGTTATTTGGACTCCAGGAAGGAGCCGCATCGCTACCCAAATTAGTCGTAAGGCGTTTGATTTTTGAATTACTCAAATCAATCATCCATAGGTCCGAATTACCTTTATTTTCCTTAACACTAAATTCGGTCACGACAAAGCAACCGTACTTCCCGTCCGGTGAAACCGTCAGATTGGCCACACGTTTCATGACCCACAAGTCGTCGGGCGTTATGGGGCGTTTATTTTGTGAAAAGGCGCTTAGGCAAATAATCAAGACGGACAAAACGATTTTCATAAGATTCTCCTTACAAATTAGGACCGGGCTCTTGTTGTATCAATTTATGCATTCCAATCAAATTTGAAACTACTATCATTCGAAATTCCTTGCGGCGAAAACGATTTTTCACGCACGTCGAGAATACTCTCGTCGCTAAAAGCAACCGTCGAACATCGCGTTCCGTAGTTCGTACCTCTTATGAAGATGGAGGATAAAAATCTTTCCATTTCCAGACTTACCCCCGTCTGCGGTAATTCCGTGTCGGCGGGGCGCCATTCATCGTGCAACAGGTCCAGGGTGCTATTTTGATCAAATCCGCTTACCATGATTCCTCTGGCCTTCTCCTTCGCACGTTGCAACTTAGGCCACGGCGTATCGAGAAGGTGATTGCTCAAACCATACAAACCGGGGCCTAGAAGTTTTGCCTCGCCCCGATTGGAATAATAGTGAACATCATTCATGCTTCCGTAAATCAAATTAAAACCATTGTACATATGACCCTCAAGTCTCAAGCGGGCATGAAAGTCTTCCACTGTGGAGTTCCTCTCGAGGAAACTTTTGACTAAGTCGCCCCTAGATGGTAATTTCAAGTTTTCATGAATAGCATCACGGTAGTTGGTAATTGCCGCAAAACGGCCGCCACTCGCAAATCCCATCCAGGTCCCTCCGCCGCGTAAATCCCGACCGGCTAACAAACCTTCATCCCAGATATGCATCGGCGAAGTTGGGCGTTCGTGGAACTCATCCCGATTGGCCGCCAAAACAAAAGGAAATCTCTCAGAGAATTTATACGCGAGGATAATCAAACACATTACCAGATTTTCCACCCCGTCGTAAAGATCAGTCCGAACTTCAGTGATACCGCGTAGGCCCATCGCCTCTGCCCTAATCCTTTGAATGCAAAAAAATTGATGCCCGGATTAAAGTAGAAGTCCTTCCATTTTTCGATTGAAACTATCGAAGACCAATTGAAGCGAAGCGAACGCGTGTTGGAGTTTAGACTATCGGTTCCCGTTTCAACCCGAGTCCTTTTGGCCTTCGTAAAAAAATAGATGAATTCAAATTCTGAATAATTTCCGTAGCTCGTCTGCAAATGACTGTAAAGCGAGTGAATTCCAACGCCCAAGTTTCCTACTCGCTCTTCATGTTGCGAAAATCGTGTAAGATGAACGAGGCCTATACGGTTTTCGGAAAAATTACCAAAGTTCGAAAACATGGCCCCGCCGGACAGATAAAAATCTTTTCTTAAAGGGGCTTGGTTCGGTGTAAATTCGGACTGGAATTTGGCTGAGCCGAAAGGCGATACCGCTACTCCGGCGCCCAACGATTGTTGCCACAATCTTGCATCCACAAGGCTTTCAAAGGACCATTGATCGTCGGATTCGCGGTAGGGTTGATCCCCCAACCTAATTTTTCCATAATTGATTTTTAAATAGTTTTCAAAAACGTAATCACGCGAAAGACGTGACATTTTAAAGTCAACGTTCGCGGCAAACGCGATCTTTTCTTCGCCCTGCAGCTCCGTTATTGAAAATTTGTCATACAGTTGATCGTTCTTCTTCGTCTTATTTTCAGCATCCAGACCAATTTTCCGAAGTGTCATAAACCACACCGGTCTGTCATAACGCGTAGGAATTGATTTCGAATTGGTTGTGATTAAATAATCTACAAATGTCTTACGCAGGCCTTTTTCTTCACCGCGCAAGCTGTCACCTTTCAGTTTTTCCTGACCTGTAAACTGATCGAAAATATTTTTCCCCTTCGTAAATTCAAAAAATCCGTCTCCGCCATGCGCCAAGAAATTGGATGTGACGACCTTATACGGCTGGTCCTTTTCAATCGGCTTGCCATGGATATTAAACGCGTCGACTTTTGGATTAAAATTCGCGGTCTTAAAATGAACAAACTTATCTTCATTCTTTTTCTTATAGTCCTGGCTTTTTTTTGACAACGCGAGAATCTGTTCACCCGTCAACGTCATAGTAACCAGGCTATTCTCAACCCAAAATATTCGTTCGTAATCGCGTACGGTAAAAGTGTCCGTTTGCGTGGCGTTGGCCAAAAAACTATCATAGTCCAAAAAACGCTCATTGATGATCGCGATTTCTGATTGGGTTTTTTCAAGCATCATCGTCAGAAGATAATCGCGCAACTCCTTGGTTCCCGCCCATGTTTTTGAAAAAACGGAAGACTCCGGACGAAGGCCATATCGCTCATGACAATGGGCAACGTAAGACGAATCTACGTGCGCCTTGTATTGACGACGTACGGTTTCGTCAACTGCAATCTGCTCCGAGTCCATTTCGATCAAATCAACGCTTTCGATTTCGGCAATTTTATTGTTTTCTATTCGTGCACGGACATGGGGCAAAAATCGCCCGAATTTTTCTGTTGAAAAGATGAAGGTCTCGTAATCACTGGAAATGTGAATCGATGCAAAATGATCCGATGGAATATAGTTGGACTTGCCTATGATGGCACTGAGAGCCGGGAATTCGCCGGCAAGTTCCGTGTTCGCCTCTTCGCCGAGGTGACTCAGAAGTATGATGATATCGCAATAGTTTTTCAACGCGGGAAGATACTCATGCAAGGCCCAACTTGGATCGGTAACAATCAGACCTTTCATGTTCTTTTCAAGTACCGTCTCTTTGATTTGTGGATCGGTCACGCCAAGAACACCAATGCGTAATCCACCGCGTTTAATTATCTTAAAAGGCAGGAGGAACGGGATCGAGTCTTCCGTTAAAATATTCGCGCCAAGGATCGTTGGAAATTTTGGATTTTCTGAAAACTCTTTCAAGACATCCTGACCGCTGTCAAATTCATGATTGCCAACAACCATGGCATCGTAGCCCATCAAAGCCATTGCCTCTAGCATAAGTTCCCCTCGGCTCGCCGTAGTCAAATAATAATAACCCATCGCATCCCCGGTATCGAAAAGAAGAAACCGGTCGCCCGCCTCCT
>JANNSF010000332.1:0-3206 GCA_031402315.1 bacterium
CCAAGGCCGCCTGTTTGGGTCATTGCAATAACTCTCTCAATACCAAGGTATCCCACGGCGATAGGAATTAGGATCGCACTTCCCAAGACGACTTCTACAAATTCATTCATCCAGCCGGCGGACATAGCATTCAGAGCGACATCCTGTTTGGATTTGACATACGAGGCATAACAATGGATGGAGCCCATACCGACGGAAAGTGTGAAGAAAATTTGCCCAGCCGCGGCAAGCCAAACTTTTCCGCTCCAGATGCTGTCGTAATTCGGCGTCCACAAGAAGTTAAGGCCTACGGTACCGTCGAATGAAGCGCCTTCATACCCGGCTGTAATGGTAATCGCACGGATCGCCAGAAAAATGCCGAATATTATTAAAAGGGGCATACCGATTTTCGATGCGATCTCAACACCACCCGCAAGTCCGCGAGATAAAATCCATGTATTGAGGAATAAGCACAATACCCAGAAAACAACCGGTTGCCAGTTCGATAGTCCGACATATTGAGCGAAAAAATTGGCGACGTTTTCCTGCGACTGCCCATGAAATGTACCGGATATGGAATGCCAAACATACGCGATAGTCCATGATTCCAGATAACAA
This sequence comes from bacterium, assembly GCA_031402315.1. Taxonomy (GTDB): domain Bacteria; phylum CLD3; class CLD3; order SB21; family SB21; genus JANNSF01. The sequence goes on from JANNSF010000332.1 coordinate 598, forward strand.
TAATAGGCCGCCACCGCAAGGTTTGTGAAAATACCGAATACACCAATGTATTTCCAGAAAGCGCGTTTATCCATGGAATCCAATATGAAGGGCGTGCTGTGGTGACCGTTTTTTCCGCCGTATCGGCCCATCGACCATTCGACAAAAAGAAGTGGAATTCCCATTAGTAAGAAGCAAACCAAATACGGAATGATAAAGGCTCCGCCGCCGTTTTGAATGGCTTGAACCGGAAATCTAAGAAAATTTCCAAGTCCGACCGCATTACCGGCCATAGCCAAAATAAGGCCTACACGTGAGCCCCAATTCTCATTGTTTGTACTCATAACATTCTCTCTTTGATGAATGAATTAGTTAATTAAAAATGAATTTAAAATTTAAAATCTGAATTTCAGAAAAGGATATGGAGAATTTTCTCCATCGATTGGCAAATGAGTATAATTAAGCAAATGCCAAAAGTCAAAATGAAATACGCGGAAGAGATAGAAAAGGTTGCGATAAAAAAATATACGATCACGGAGGCACGGAGCGCACTGAGACTCAAGGAGTAATACGTATTTGTTATCTCTCTGTGTTACTCTGTGATCTCCGTGACTCTGTGGTTAGTTTTCGGAATACATGCCCAAGGACGCTTATCTTTTTGGTGAAATTTCAAAAATCAAAAAATCATTGGCTCTGCCAAATGAGAACGTGTATATTCCAAATATGATTTCATGGAGCGATTTCGAAAAAATAGACCTTCGTGTCGGCACCGTTTTATCGGCAAGTGAATTTCCTGCTGCCAAAAAGCCGGCCTACCAATTGACGATTGATTTTGGCGAACTCGGGATTAAAAAATCCAGCGCGCAACTTACAAAACTTTATTCCTGTGAAGCGCTCGTGGGAAAACAAATCGTAGCGGTTGTAAATTTTCCGCCTAAACAAATTGCTAATTTTTTCTCAGAATGTCTGGTTCTCGGCATAGCCCAAGAGAATGTTATTTTACTCCATCCTGAACGCGCGGCGCCTAATGGCGCACGCATCGGCTGAAAGAAAGGATTCATGATTTTTTTATCGAGGGGTATTGTGATCGCCATGCTGATGACCGGTATCGCATCCGCACAATTGAATCTTTCTTACGATGCGGAAATTTTAACCGATGTTGATTCTTTTTCGGTCACTTTGAATATCAAAGGCTGGAAAGGCGACTCCGCCGTTTTTCAAATGGCGACGACCGCGCCGGGAACATATTCCGTACTCGATGCGGGGCGTTTCGTCGGATCGTTTCGTGCCTTTGATGCGTATAAAAGGCCACTTATCGTAAAGCGTACGTCCGTCAATCAATTTGTGATTCGCCCCGCGGGATTTTTATCAAGAATAACGTATCGCGTGGACGATACGTTTGGCCACGAGGCGATGGAAAATCCCGTTCTGCCGATGAGCGGCACGAATATTGAAAAAGATAATGCCGTCGTAAACACCCAAATGTTATTCGGCTATTTCGCAGGTTTCCAATCGACGCCAATCCGTGTCACGTATCGATATCCGGAAAAATGGAAAATCGGCACCGCACTTCCGCTGAAAGACGGCGCTTACTACGCCAAAGATTTTGATCAACTCGTGGATTCTCCCGCTATGATGGGTCGCCTGACGAGAGCGGAAACGAAAATGGGCAAATCAAAAATTGAAGTGTACTGTTTTTCAGAATCCGAAAAGATTTCGGCGGACCTGCTGTTGACGTCCATGCGTGAAATGCTCGGTGCGGCTGAAAAATTTTTGGGCGAATTGCCGGTCGAAAAATACGCATTTCTTTTTCACATCCGCGAAAACACCGGTCCAATCTATGGCGCGTGGGAACATAACTACTGTTCCTTTTACGTGATCCCGGAATTTTCGCCTGACAGGGCGTCGTCGGTCGTGATGAGTATTGCCGCGCACGAATTTTTTCACGTGGTTATTCCGCTGAATATTCACAGTGAAATTATCCAGACTTTCAATTTTGAAAAGCCTGTCGCATCCCGTCACTTGTGGCTGTACGAAGGCGTTACGGAATGGGCGAGCGATCTGATGCAGATTCGCGGCGGCATCATGAGCGATACGTCGTTTATGGATGAGGTGACCGATAAATTGCAGACCAACGACCGATTTAATCCAAATGTCAGCCTTGTCGACATGAGCATTTACTCGTACGATTCCTTGGCGGACCAATATCAAAATATTTATAATCGCGGCGCCTTGACCGCTATGTTGCTGGACATGAGACTGTTAGAATTGTCCAATGGAAAAATGGGATTGATGGATGTCGTTCGAAAACTGTCGAAATCCTTTGGACCCCAGCGTGCTTTTCCGGATAATTTATTCTTCGACCTTATAGTTCAAATGACCTTTCCGGAGATTCGTGATTTCATTACACGTTATATCGAAGGCCACGAAGTCTTACCGATGGCGGGCTACCTTGCAAAAGCCGGATACACGTATGAAGCGAAGGCCAAAACGGGCAGGACTCGTAATAGTCTGGGAGTTTTTCAGGCTGAGAAAAAAGACTCGGCCGTCTTGGTGACCTCAATCGATCCCGGCGACTCTGTGATCCAGCGCCTCGGAATCAAAGTGGGTGATGAGGTTATGAAACTATC
>JANNSF010000333.1:0-6009 GCA_031402315.1 bacterium
CTTCAGCAAGCGCCTTATCTTTGACGGCGAGAAAACCGCCCATATTGACCAGCGCGTCTTTTTTTGCGCTCATGATACATCCATCGGCCAGCGAAAACATCTCTTTGGCGATGACGTCGTAACCCATATCTTTGCACGCGGTTTCACGATACTTTATGAAATATGCGTTTTCGGCAATTCGGCAGGCATCAAGTACAAATAGAATTTTGTTCTCTTACAAATGTCACTCACCTCTTTTGCGTTTTTCAAACTAACCGGTTGGCCGCCTCCGCTATTATTGGTGACCGTCAAAATGACCGCCGCAATATTTTTTGCACCGTGCTCCTTGATGACTTCACGAAGCCTACGTATATCCAGATTGCCTTTAAAGGGATACTCGACGGCGGGATCAGTGGCTTCTTCACACGGGCAGTCTATGGCGGTCGCTCCAGAAAACTCTATATTCGCACGTGTCGTATCAAAATGCGTGTTACTGATAAATACTTTGCCCTTTCCGCCAAGATAGCTGTAGAGAATGCGCTCCGCCGCGCGCCCCTGATGGGTCGGCAATACATAGGGAAACCCCGTCAACTCGATCACTTTGGATTCCATCTTTTTCCAGCTGCGTGCGCCCGCGTAGGATTCGTCCCCTTCCATGATGCCCGCCCATTGCCGAGAGCTCATCGCCGATGTGCCGCTATCGGTCAGCATATCGATCAGAACCTGATCGGACATTAATAAGAAGGGATTATAGAAAGCACGTTCAAGAAAAGTACGGCGCTCTTCCTCCGTTGTCATCGGGAGGGGTTCGACCATTTTTATTTTAAAGGGCTCGATAATGGTTCTAAACATGAAATCAAATCCTTGGTGTTTTGCGGCGGTTCAGTTTGGCGATATACTTTTCAATTTCGACCAGCGTTTTATCCAATATCCACAGTGATCCGGCGAGGCGGGAAAATGCTGTTTCGTCGGTAATGCGATTTCCAACGCCAATACAGGCTTTGATTTCGTCCAAATCTTCGGCAAGATGACGGGTGAGCATACTATAGTATCGAATACGATTCACAATCGCGCCATACCGCTGGCGCTTTTGAAGATGAAAGCCTTCTATACTCTTTGTTATGACCGCCATTTTGGCGCTCAATTTTTGTAGCGAACTGCCCACCGCGTCCATGTCGATTTCTTTTTCCTTCAGCGGCTGCTTGTTGCCAATGGTATTGAGCAGTTCGGTAAGCCCTTGATTGACGGCGTGGGTCTGTTTCGCCAACTGCGATATATTATTAATCATAAAGGGCCCTTTCATGATTTGTTGGTTAACAAGTAATCTCAAAGTACATGCGGGAGGCCTTTGCATCAACGAGAATTGTCATCCGAAAGTATGATTTTTGTCATGGATAAGAGCTGATTCGACGCAATACCGGTTCTACTCTCATGACGAATTTTCATAGGTTATATCAAGGCTTGAGTACGAATGCGGGAAGGATTCTATTCAGTAGATTACCTCTCGGTCATTTTAACCCCAACCGATGAGAAAAAATAGTAATAACAAAAAGCCCGGCCTTGGAGCGGACCGGGCTTATTAAACTGGATTTCTTTATCCTGGGTGAATGTCTCCGCTTTTCTTTCGACTAAGAATCGATAGCATAACAGAAATTCCAAGAAGACTAATAATGACCAGTAGTGAAACCTCGATCGGTATTTTGTAAATATCGGCTATCACCATTTTGATGCCTACAAATGTCAGCACGGCCGACAGCCCGTATTTCAAATACACAAACATCGTGATTACTTCAGCAACGGCAAAGTAAAGTGAACGCAGGCCTAAAATGGCAAACACATTGGACGTGTACACGATAAATGGATCCGACGTGACGGCCAACACAGCAGGAATTGAATCGACTGCGAAGAGGAGATCGGTCGCCTCGACCACGAGCAATACAATAAACATGGGCGTTGCCATGGTCTTACCTGCAATTTTCGTGAAAAATTTACCGCCGTCAAATTCCGGCGAAACAGGAAAGAACTTCCGAAATAGCCGTATGAGAATATTTTGTTCCGGGTTAATCGGTTTTTCATCCTGAAAAGCCATTTTAATACCGGTGATGATTAGAAAGGCTCCAAAAATATAGATCATCCAATGAAATTTTTCGATGAGCGTAACGCCCGCGGCAATAAAGATAGCACGCATAACTAGCGCGCCGAGTATTCCCCAAAAAAGCACACGATGCTGATGCATCGGCGGGACATGAAAAAATGAAAATATCATTACAATGACGAAGATATTGTCAACGCTAAGTGATTTTTCGATGACGTAGCCCGTCAAAAACTCCCACGCCTTGATTTCCCCAAGCCAAAAATAAATAATAACATTGAAGATAAGCGCCAGACTGATCCAAAAAAAACTCCACCCCATGGCTTCCTTCACCTTAATTACATGCGCCGTGCGGTGAAACACGCCGAGGTCTAGCGCCAGCATGATTAAAACAAAACCATTAAAAGCAATCCAGATTCCATATTCATTCCATAATTCTGTCATCGTAACTCCTCTATAATCTACTGTTAATGCAATTCAGCATTTAAACGAAAAACCGACAGCCATTCAGACGTATGATTGTCGGTCTATCTTTCATTCCGGCGCAAATTACTACCCCGTCATGACTCAACTACCGTTATGGTGAGGCGATAATAGCGGAAGCAATCTCATTTGTCAAGTACAAAAATAATACTCACCGCATTTTGAACGGATATCGGTGTGGATCGATAATACGGGACGACCCACAATGCCTGGGCTGAGCGCCTTCAGTATTTCACCGGCCTGTTCAATGAGGTTGGTGCGTACCTCCTTCAAAAGTCGGATTCCATGATCGTCCTTGGCGAGTTTCGGTTCGGCGGGTGTCAAAACAGTCTCCAGTCGAATTGCAATCATGGCATCCAGGATATAGGTCCGTGTACGCTTTGGACCACGACCCATATACTCCAACTCAAATTTGATCATTGATTCCTGATCTCGGCTTCCAGTTAACCAAGGGACTTTCCGGGCGTTTTAATTTTCTTCATTAAGAAGGGGTTTCTTGATTTTATAAATTAGCGGCTTAGTTACGCATTAGAACCAAGATGTACAATGACAGACTAGCCTCATACGATCACTCCTCAAATTCCATAGGTAGTGTTATGACAAAGGTTGTGCCTTTGCCAACTTCGGAAACAAATTCGATCGTACCTCCATGCTTGTGGATGATTCCATACGCTTCAGAAAGGCCAAGCCCACGGCCCTGGCCGATCGGCCGAGTCGTAAAAAACGGATCGAATATGAATGGTTTGGCCGAATCCGGAATACCAATTCCATTATCCTTCAACGTAATACGAACCCATTTATTAAGACCTTCTTTGAGCGACTCAGACCGGATGGCAATAATTCCATCACCGGGATTCAGAAATTGCTGCTTTTCGGCATCCCGTATTGCATGAATCGCATTCGTCAGTATGTTGAGATAACACTGGTTAAGCTCAGATGAATCGCCGGCGACATGAAGGCGCTCGACAAATTGTCGTTCGATCCGGATGCCGGAATGTTGTTTAACAAACAGATCAATCACCGCCTCGAGATCGGCATTAACATTGGTCTCACGGGTCCCGGATTCGCCGACACGCGCAAATTTTCTGAGATTCTCGACGATATCTTTAATACGATTCGTTCCTGACAATGTGGTTGCAAGCTGCTCCGACATTTCACCAATAAGTTCTTCGATCTCTCGTCCCAACGCATCGAGGCCGGCGCGTTTCGTATCGTTATGCGCGGACTCGGAAACCGTCTGAGCAAATTTGAGAATTCGAGCAAATTCCTGTTTAAAAAAATCCAGATTGCCATGCACAAAAGAAAGCGGATTATTAATCTCATGGGCAATACCGGCTGTCATCTGTCCGAGGGAAGCCATTTTTTCAGTTTGAATCAATTGAGCCTGCGCTTCTTTAAGACGCAATATAGTTTGCTCCAGCTCCAGATTAATAACCGCAATTTTTTTTGCATTTTCAATTTCCGCCAGCTGCGACTTCGCCTGGGCTTCCACTTTTTGTTTATCCAAGAGTCGCCTGCCGCGCCTCTTCGTCTTATTGATCTGAAAACGAATATAGCTTGTAACGCACCCTGAGAAAACCAAGAGATACAGGACGTAAGCCCACCATGATTTCCACCAAGGCGGCGTGATCCTGATTTTGAGAATTCGTTCATTATCATTCCAGACGCCGTCGTGATTTGAGCCTTTGACGTGAAACGTATAAACGCCGGGATCAAGGTTGGTATAGGTGGCAAATCTTCGTTTCGCATCGGTATAGTTCCACCCCTTATCAAACCCATCGAGACGATAGGCATACTTATTTTTCATGGGTTGGGCAAATATAAGCGCGGAAAACTCCAGCGTGAATACTGACTCACGATGCGACAAAATAAGCTCTTCCGATTCCGTTACGTCGAACGGCATCACAAATCCTTGATCACTTTTACCGGCCTGAACACGCTTATTGAATATCTCAAACCCGGTCAATTCTATAGGCGGCACAAAGGGATCGTCCTTGATGCTGTCCGGATGAAACATATTGAAACCGCTGACACCACCAAAGTACATCCACCCGTCTTTGCCTTTGAGATAGGTATTCTGGCTGAACTCATTACTTTGAAGTCCGTCGCTGACATCGTAGTTTCTGAAAACCCCGGTCTCCGGATCGAACCGCGAAAGCCCTTTGTTTGTGCTTAGCCAGAGCCACCCGTGATCGTCTTCAAGTATACCGTAAACAACATCGTTTGGAAGGCCATGCCTCTCATTGAAAGTTTTGAATGTGCCGGTCGTCACATTCATTAGATTAAGTCCGCCGCCAAATGTTCCAATCCAAATCCGCCCGGTATGATCCACGCATAGAGAAAGTATGACGTCGTTCGAGAGAGAAGAATTATCCGTCGGATCATTTTTGAAGACGACGAAAGATTTTGATGCGGCATCGTAGCGATTAAGACCGCCGCCAAATGTTCCGACCCATAACGTGCCTGCATGGTCCTCTAGGATGGACCGCACCCGATTGTTGGACAAGGATTTCGGGTCTTTAGGATCATTTTTAAATACACGAAACGCTTTTGCTTTTTCATCGTAGAGATTGAGCCCTCCGCCAAACGTTCCTATCCACAGATTGCCCCAATGATCTTCATAAAGCGAGGTTACATTATTATGGGACAACGACGATTTGTCCTTGGGATCATTTTTAAAGGCGTTGAATGTTTCCGTCGTAGCATCGTATCGATTTAGGCCGCCGTCGTTCGTTCCAATCCATAGGCGTTTCGACCTATCTTCAAGAATTGACCAGACGATGTTGTCGGATATTGAAGACGTGTTCTTGGGATCATTTTTGAAAACACGAAATTTTTTTGCCCTGGCATCAAACAAATTGAGTCCGCCGCCAAATGTGCCAACCCATAGCCGACCCTCGTGGTCCAAGCCAAGAGAGGCAACGTCGTTGCTTGATAAAGACAAAGGGTCGGCCGGATCGCTTTTGAAAACGCGAAAGGCCTTTGCTCGGGTGTCATAAATGTTTAGTCCTCCGCCATAGGTTCCAATCCACAGACGATCAGAATGATCCTGGTAAATAGAGTAAACTCCATTCGTTGACAAGGACATCGGATTTTTCAGATCGTTCTTAAACGCCGTAAACGTATTCGTTGCGCGATCGTATTTATTGACACCGCCGCCGTTAACTCCAACCCACAAAGTACCTGCGTGGTCTTCATAAATAGAACGGACACGATTGTTCGGCAAAGACCAAGGGTCCTTTGGATCATTTTTGTACACGTGAAAAGTTTTTGTTTTGGGGTCGTAACGGTTAAGCCCTTCATCGGTGCCTATCCACACTTCGCCGTCATGATCTTCACAAATCGTTCGCACACGGTTATCGGACAGGGACATCGGGTCCTTGGGATCATGTTTCAATGCCTTAAACGAATTTGATGGCGCGTCATAAAGACTAATTCCCGCTCCGTACGTTCCG
>JANNSF010000334.1:0-11992 GCA_031402315.1 bacterium
CTGGAAGGCTCGACGCCCCGCTACGTTGCAATTCTGTCTTATGCGCAGGAGCGGGGGATGGTGGGCAGCGTCGAGCGCACCCGACAACTCTATGGAAGAACACTGCCTTTTTTGCCCGGGTATCGGTCGACGACTTAGACCGGTTTCTTCATCCCAATCAAAGGCGGGAGTCCCTTCTGTCCATGGGCTCTGATCGATCGGTGAAGCAAACCACTCCCTATTAATTTTTGGTCGCGGAAACGGCTGCACGCCGGTCGCTAAATTGGCATCGGTCAATAAAATTACAGGCATCCTGAAGGCTTCCGCAAGACGGCGTGCCAAAATTACAAAGTGAAAACATTCTTCAATGGTGGCCGCCGCGAGTACGATTTTTGGGGAGTCACCCGGTTGCCCAAATACAGAATACAATAAATCACCTTGTTCTACTTTCGTAGGAAGTCCGGTCGACGGCCCGCCTCGTTGCACATTGACGATGACGAGCGGAACTTCCGCCATGACCGCGAATCCAATAAATTCAGTCTTCAATGCCATCCCCGGGCCGGACGTTATTGTAATAGCAGTTTTGCCTGCATAGGAGGCTCCGATTGCAAAACCAATGGCAGCAATCTCATCCTCCGCCTGATGGATTAAGCCTCCCGCCGCTTCAAAACACTCCGCGAGATGATGCGACGCGGAAGTCGCCGGTGTAATGGGATACATCGCGCACAATTCAATTCCAGAAGCCAGAGTTCCGAGACTGACCGCCTCATTGCCATTCATCACGACATAGTCTCCGGCCGATTCCATAGCCTTAATTTCAAATTGAAAATCCAGATTTTGTTTCGCCCACGCATAACCCGCGTGAAGCAGCCTCAAATTGACATTGACGACATCCTGCTTCTTTTTGCGAAACGTGTGCTTGATCTGGTTTTCCGCTTTCTCGGTGTCACGCCTATAGATGTAACAAAGCATTCCAAAGACCCACATGTTCTTGCCCTTTCGTGGATCCGGAATATGTTTGATCGCTTCTTCTTCCATCGGAACTTCGATGACCTTGTATCCGCGCGCTTGAAGATCCGCAAGACCTGCTATGTATTCCGATTGAATTGTTTTGACTTCATGATGGGCCCATTTGTTATCCAATAATATGATGGTGCCAGGCCGGAATGCTTTTTGATCAATGCGACCGTACAATACCTGTTCGTTTAAGGCCACTACAAGATCGGCTTCGTCGCCCATGTTCGTTATTTTTTTAGAACCGATGCGAATTCGAATTCCGGAAGCCCCGGCTTTGGAGCGGGCTGGCGGCTGGATTTCGGCGGGAATAATCTCTACTGTCCACACACCATTGCCCATTTTGGCCGAGAGCATACCAAGACTTTGCCCTGCTTTTTGAGCACCTTCCCCGGAATCACTGACAATCTCAACGATATGTTGGCTGACGGAGGTTTTCGACGCCAAGGTATGGTTCACTCCGCTGGAGCTGGATTCTTTCATAGTCTCCTCGATTATATCTTTGTTAATATCGGTCTGGTTGAACTTGCGATCATGAACTTCTATGATTTAATTTCGCCCCAGAGTTCTCGCAAAACAATGACATTTGTCGTGTTTTTATGAAGTATTTTTGATTTATAAATTCATGAAATATTATGATTTACGAAAAAAACAATTGGAATCGTGGAGGAAAAGCGGGTTAGGTATACGAGGAAAGACAGGTAATTAGCGGTTTTTCTTTAAATGATATTCTCTCCGTGATGAACTAGTTCTGTGAGCGAAGACCAACAGACATCTGAAATCCGGATAATGGCGACCGGCGATACCAATCGTAGGTCACGTATCCCGCTTTAATAAAAATTTCTGTGGCGGAAGAATACTCGTATGCCAACTTTGTATACCATCGGTTTTCATAATTGCCGCTATTGATCCTAAGCGAAATAGGAACCCCGGGGCCCGTGTTGGAGTTCCGCTGAGTGAGGTCAAGAAAAAAAAAGGCAGCGATACTCGGTGTGATGGGCCTGCCGGCAACAAGTGAATATTGCTGCTCGGTGGATTGATCATCCAGGTTCTCCGATTTTCGCATGATCCGGCGATAATCAATTCGCAGTGTAAGGTAGTCGTCGTAGACCAACCCGGTCAGCAAACCCCATCCGACGCCCTTATTTTTTGTCAAGGACACATTGGATCGCGGAACGTCAATGACAAATCGCTCCGCGTATAAGCCATTTGACCATTGAAACGTGGACGTCGGAACGAAGTTAATCAGAGTTGAAACGGATTTTCCGCTATAATCACTGCGCACTTCACCGCTTACGTTTTGGACATTGACCTGCATGGCAAGCCGGGGAATCCAAACCGGATTTTTCAGCCAATCCGCGGTGACATTGGCCTGGATACGATTGATAAAAAAAGTAGCCTCATGACTGTAAAAATTTTGACGTTGCTCTGAAGCCCCCGCCGTGAAAGAGAGCGATTCTATCCTCGCCGAATAGTCCACACTGCCACCCAGATTCAAAAGCGTCCGACGCGATTGGCCTTCATAAAATTCCGGACGTAGACGTGCCTGAAGCTGGAGCTGGTGGCGACCAAATCGCTCAGAATATCGAAGTACTAATCCCGGATTAAAGTATATAAGGTTTTCGGAAGTCGAGTCACGAAGACGAAGGACGCCCACATCCGACGTGAGACGCCATTGTACCGGTCCTTGTCCATTGAGATGAAGACCCAGAACAACCAGTAAAACACTGTACTTCATCACGGAATCTTTTTTTCGATTGTCTTTGCAAGCCGATCGAGTTCTTGGTCCACTTCGGTCAAAAGGTCGTAGTAATCCTTGATGTCCGCCGTAGCGATCGATGCGCTCGTTGCGAAACGGTGACCAATCGCGGACTTTGGATTGAGTTGAGTCAATAGCTTGACCGTCGGGCCGACGTTATTTTTCACTCCGTCTACAACTCCGGTGCCGATTTCTGTCGTTATCCGAGGCGGACTTACAAAAAATTGCGATAAGCGCTGCTCCTCGGCTTCTTCGGTAAATGTTATGAATTTCTCTTGCCATGAAAGGACTTGCAGGCACTGTATTTTACTCTTGCGAATCTCGTCAAGTCGAACCTTTACCTCCGTCAAGGCTTGGGTGAGATAGTCGGATGCGAGCCTGGCTTCCAATGAATCCAACAGGTGTCTGGGCTCGAGCCGATATATCTTCGATGGATCAAACGACAGCGTGCGAACCCAAGGGCTCAGAAATAGACTTTTCTCGCGGATCAGTATGATTTCCCGTTCGATTTGCTTTTTCTCATCCGAAGTTTTCGCTTGACGTGCTCGCTGCTCAAGAATCTCGATTTGCGTTTTCCACTCTCTCTTAAGACTTTCATATTCACGGTCCAATTGCACTTCCACGCGGTTCATCTGAGCTCGAATGGATGCAACCAGCTGAGCGATTTGGAGTCCATCGGACATGAGCAGCTCAATCCGCTTCCGCTCTGCACGCGCGTCGTTTTTTAGCGCGTCAATGGTCTTCGTTTTTTCCAGCAGGACAGCGCTTGCCGAATCTTCCTTAGCATTAAGTTTTCGAAAGTCCAGAAGCGCTTCATAAAAATGAGCCTCGGACTTCGTCAGACCCTGAGCCATAGCTCCAGAAACTCCAAGAAGTATTATGCCTATTATTCGAGCCTTCATGACAAAAGACCTAGCCTTTCAAGTTTTGAATACAGCGTACTGACCTTGATTCCAAGCGCTTTTGCAGCATGCGTTTTATTTCCATTATGACGACGTAGCGCGTCGGAGATCAATTTCTTTTCAAAGGACGACAAGGCCTCTTCAAGCGGTAGCGCGTCAAAACTATTGAACGCGTGGCGAACCGGCTGTGTCAGATGCTGGGCCACACTTTCAACTGTGATTGTATGGGAGATCGAAATAACGCACAACCGCTCCAGAAGGTTCTCCAACTCTCTCACGTTGCCCGGCCATGGATAAGTCTGTAGAATGGCAACGGCATCCGGATGAATGGATGTTGGTCCGCGTTTGCGGGCGAGCGCTAACTTTTGAATAAAGTAGGCTGTCAAAAGCGGAATATCTTCCGGCCGATCACGCAGTGGAGGCAACGAAAGTGGAATCACACGGAGCCGATAATAAAGATCTTCCCGAAAGGATGATTCGGACACCATTTTAGCCAAATCGCGGTGCGTCGCAGCAATAATCCTCACGTCCACCGAAAGCGTTTGCTCCCCACCTACTCTTTCAAACTCACGTTCCTGAAGCACGCGCAGCAACTTGACCTGCATCGGCATCGAAATATCCCCGACTTCATCCAAAAAAAGGCTTCCGCCTTGCGCCAATTCAAATCGTCCTTTCTTTTGCCGAATGGCTCCCGTAAAAGCACCTTTTTCATGACCAAAAAGCTCACTCTCCAACAGGTTATCATTCAGCGCACCACAATTGACCTTGATGAAGGACTTTTCCGACCGATCACTTTTTCTATGAATGGCTCTTGCGATCAATTCTTTTCCAGTTCCACTCTCACCTTCGATCAGTATGGTTGTCCCTTCGCGGGCAATCTTATCCATCATTTCAAAAACGGGACGCATACGATCGGAGCGTCCAATGATTTCATCATAGCCAGATTCAACTTCATCCTGAAGTATTCGATTCTCCTCGGTAAGAGTCGCGACACGCAAATCGCTTTCGATTCTTTCAAGCAATCGCATGACACGAAGGCGTAACTCTTCATGAGAAAACGGTTTGGTCAGAAAGTCGCCGGCGCCAAGCTGCATTGCTTTCACCGCCGTTTCGACACTGCCGTAAGCGGAAATCATCAGAATTTGAGTTGTCGGAGATTGTTGCTTCACTTTCTCAAGGAAAGTTAGGCCATCCATCGGTTCCATCCGCACGTCCGAAATGGCGAGATGCAAAGGATATTTTACAAAGTCCCATTCACGTAAGGCCTGCTCACCTCCCGAATATTCTGTGACGCTATGCCCCTCGCGGCGAAGACTTTCCGCCATGCCGAGACGTAGAGAAGTATTATCTTCTACAATTACGATATTCTTTTTTTCTTTCATGTCACTTTCTTAGGAATCGTAACCACGAAGCGGCCGCCCTTATTATCCGGTATGGCCGAAATTGTTGCACCATTTTCAATACAAAGTCTTTTCGAAACAGCCAGGCCTAAGCCAAACCCTCCCGGTTTAGTTGTGAAAAAAGGCTCAAACAATTTCTGCGCTTGTATTGAATTAAGACCGGGACCATTATCATTTATGCGTATACATATTTCATGATCTGAATCGTCGGCATGAATAGTCACTTCTCCGCCTTCCGCAACAGCATCAATGCCATTGCGTACGATATTGTATAAAACCTGTTTCAAATGCTGCGGATCAAACCAGACGGTTGTACCATTGACATCATCGGAAATTCGAATCGCCTTCTTATTTGATTCCGCCATCAATACCTCTCGAATGCCCTGAATTGTCTGTTTCAATGAATTCCACATCGCCACGGGTGGTGCGGGTCGCCCGTATTCAAGATACGCCGTGATCAGAGATTTGAGTACGGAGATTTCCTTTAAGATGGTATCCGCATAATCGGCTTTTTGTCCGGAACGGATTAGATCTTCTCGAATCAATCCCGAAAGCACCTCTACACTGGCAAGTGGATTTCGGATCTCATGGGCTATTTCGGCTAGAATTTTTTCTTTCTCTTTCTGTTTATCGACAAGTCCTATTCGCATACGATCCAAAGCGCCACTCAGAAGAGCTAATTCACCGCTCACTTTTTTCGGTACCGGAGCTTTAAGGTTATGTACGAGATTTTGACTAAATACAATCAAACGATCAATCGGTTGCGCGATAGATCGGGCTATTAGAATTCCGCCGGCGATCGTGATGACAATGCCCAGCAAAACGATCAACCAAAACACCGAAGAGAGATTATCCATTATCGCCAGGCGGTCTGAACTTTCACGGACGCCAAGCCAGTGATCGGCGCCCAATCTTGCAAACCCCCACATATACCAAGTGCCATTCGGCCCCTTGAATAGAAAGCCGGCTGTCGTTTCACTTTTAGTAGCGTCGGATATCTCTTTGCGATTCAAAACAAGAAGCGGATCGACTTCCCCCAAAACTTGCGCGCTATCCGTAGAAACAAGGATTCGCTGTTCGGCATCAAAAATGAAAAGAGAATAACTGCCCAGCGCCTCGCGTTGCCTCTCAAGTTGCCTGCGAAAATAAGTTTCGGCTGTATTACCGCGGATACGCAAATCGGCATAGTCTAAATATTTAATATCCAGCTGACTGCCCGACAATCCTACGAGTCGTTTGACTTCCGACGACAACTGTTCGACGTAAAGATCGCGTAGTGCAACGAAACTAAGCCGCGAAAGAAGAACGGATAACAGAATCGTGATGCCGCAGAAAACAAGAACTATTCGATTTCGTATACTCATGCCCGCCTCGCTCAATTTTGCTCAAGATATTCATTTCCGTCAAAGTTCGCCAGAAAATCCTAGGGCTTCGTAACAATAAGGGTAACCGAATACAAAGAACGATCATTTTTTTCGTCGGCGCGAGGAAACGACCGAAGATCCTTCAAGGATATCTCATAGTCTCCCAATCGAGATTTTCCTCCGTCGTGCGTGTGAAGTTCTCCGGCGGTCATATTTTTATTCTTTTTTATTGAAATCGACACGGTGCCATCCCCTTCCCAAATACAAAAGGCATTGATGGGGCAACGGCTATCCCCAATAAGACTGTCAAACCGGACAAACAGCTGTTCACCTTCCATAAGGACCTCATTGCCAACGGCCAAGTCAAAGGGGTCGCCCAGCTCAATTTTGTGTTGCCCTTGTTGCCGGTTTGCACGGGCTCCGACTTCCGGGATCAATCGATCGCACGCTGCAACCATGATCAAAAAAGGTACGATCGCCAAGAACATTTTCATGATTTATCTCCTAAATATTATTACTAGTAAAACGACCAACCCATCGCTCACGATCGGCCATTATGCTTACTTATCAATGCGCCTCGATCATCCTTTCCGTCCGAAGGCTTTCCCTTCTCGCATCCGAATGCCATAAGTACGATGACGGCAATGATTAAAAGCAACAAACTCTTTATCAGTTCCCGAGTCAAATTGGGTATCTTCTCGTGAACGGCCATTTTCTCTTTCATCTTTAACCCTCACAATATTTTATGATTAATAATTCACCTTAAACCCAAGCCACCATTGACGAATTTTGAAGTCGTCTTTGAAATCAGGGTTCAGCAGTGTATTGATGCTAAAATTTTTAGATAACTTAACATCAAGGCCTGCAAATACATCCATAAAGCTGTCCGACTGATTTTTGTTTTTGTCGACGAACCGCTCGCCAAAGTTGGATTTACTTTGTATCACATCGTTATTGTTCGACATGCGCGTGGTATAGTACGCGATAGTCTCCTCATCGAATCGCCACCGATTAATGACATGGTTGAGTCCTACCGTGGACGTCCATTTATCACTTATTTCATAGAGTGCGATCACAGGGATTTTGATTTGGCGCAGACGGGTATTATGACTCCACTCCAGTCGCTTATTCTCCTGAAGAGAATTGTAACCCGAATTGGAATTGTAACCGTACTGTGAATACCGTCGAGCCTCGACCGGCTCATTCGATGTGCTGCGTGAGTGATCCTGACGGAGATAAATGCCGGTGATAATACGCCCTTTTGGAGAAATCGTAAATACACCGCGAAGACTAAATTCATGCTCGTAACGTTTCGTTGCACCATTCCCATGCCTGCGATCGCTCACCCCATTGACGGCGGTGTAATGGTAAGTGGTGGTGTCATATCGATATTGTGAAATGTAATTCGACGTATCACGGATGGTTGAGGAATTGGTTTGATCAATATCCGTCAGCGCATAGCGGTACGAGGCCGACAACGATAACTTGTCCATTTTCTTTTCATAGTTCAGACCGACGTACCACATTCGTCCGTCATGCACCCAGGACTGTCTTGTGAGATTGTTGGTTAATGAATTACTGTAGTTCGTCGCGTTTTCATAATAGTTGTATCTTGAAGAATCGGTGATCGAGTAGTTTTGCTTTGCGCGGCCTTGAAGATACCCGAGCTTTACACCCGCGCACGTACTATCATTGATTTGGTAAACCACGCCTCCGTTGCCATCCCAATGATTATAGTTGTTGGTTCGCTTCTGTTGTTGAAAGGACTCCCATAAGCTGATCGCATTGGATAGATCCTGACTGGAATTGAGATACTCTCCGTTACGCTTATGCAAAACTCCACTCAAGGAAACTCCGATTGAAAGGCGCGGCGTAACCGGCCATCCCGCAAACGTCGAAAACAAATGCGCGTCCGTTGACATTTCATTCTTCGTCGCAAAGCGATCGATAATCGGAATGGATTGCGATGGAACAGCGTTTCCGAAGGAATCAAAACCCTTTTCGGCAAGATAAATCCAGCTTGGCACGACGTAGAATTCCTCTGTCTTATTGATTAATTGGTAGGTGCCACCAACCCACATTTTTTCAAGTCGCCCATGAAAGGGATGAATAAGACCGCCCAAGGAAAATAGCGGCTGCGGATCTTCACGCGTCATGGTGTTCCATCGCGGGTCGTAGTAGTGGCCCGGTGCAAAGAGCCTCATATCATTATTGCTATTGTATCCCGGTATATCCTTGTTTTTATAATCGCCCCGCAGATCCAAATAAAAATAATTTCGCGGGCCGATATCATTCGCAGGATTAACGTGAAGCCGCAGAAAGGGATCGTCCGGAATAAAATATGGACTCACATTAGCGAAGGAAGCGATTCCGTAGGTATTAAGGAAGTGATTCTTAAAATACAGAGACGACTGTTCAAAACTTTTTTCGGCTGACAAATCACCGAAGTATTGGGCGTTTGATGATGCTGTGAGAAAACTTAAGAGAAAAATGATATTTTTCATCGCATGTCCTTTATTTGATTGTAATCCGCTATTGGCTATGGATTACATGTCAAATTTCATGCCATCGATGAACTAAAATCGGAGCTTGTTAAATAATTGGATAGGCCGATAAAACAGGAAGAAAACGGCAACCAGCTATCACTATTTCGTATAGCTATCGAAAACCCGATAGTGATACGTTACCACGGAGACATGGAGAGCACGGAGGCTCACAGAGTTATTAATTCGTTTTTCTCTGGTTCTCTGTGGTGAGTATCTGATTATATCACGCGGTTGTAATCTTTAATGTCCATGGTCCAAACGCGTTCGCCGCAAAAACGAGCTCCCTCAGGACAATACGGTCGGATATCGGCATTAAAACGTAAACCGCAGGGCGGTAAAAGATATTTTCCAATAGTAGGATTGATTTCTCGGATCTGTTCCGTCTCGTCCACGGACGCACGCCAGATTTCCTCCTGCGCCAGATAGCATAAACGCATCGCCATCTTGTGATGCATATTGAGGAGATCACCCGACTCCGTAAAACGAATCGGAACTGCATTAGGCAAAAGATACATGGCAAATTCATCCGAAACCTGAAGCGATTTAAGCTTACGAATGTAGTCCCACGTTTTTTGCATGGTCTCATCATAAAATCGCGTCGCCGTTTCATCCTGCCGGACGAGCATCGGCGTAATGTAATCGGGCTGGTCCAAATAGTGAGCGGCAAGGATCGGGCGTGAACCGGGTGTCATACGATGGCGCTGATCCTGAGAATCTGCCGCATGACTGATTTTTTTTCGAAATGTATAATGTGGATGCATGAGCGCACGCGAAATTTTTGAAAGGGTCGTGAGATTGAGCGACTCGGCAAATAACTTATTCTGCGATGAATCCAGCGCCATACGAATGGCCGTTTCATCCGACATACCATCCCGTGTAAGTCCCATCGCTTCACGAACAGAATCGGCAAGCACGACTTCATTTCGCAATTTGTAATCCACAAGTTTCGACATTCGTCCGTCTAAACTTTTGTCGAATTCATCCACAAACGCACGGCGCTTTACTTCCGACGGCAATTGGTGCGCTGTAAAAAATTCAAATTCCGGCGTCGATTCGATTGGCAAGGGTTCTTCAAGTATCGTGCGGTACATGGGATCGGCCTGAAGCATTGCGTCCACCATCATTTTCACAACACGCTTCTGCTCCATTGGCGTATCGTACTGCTCACAAAGCCGATAGTAACGTAAGAGAGTAATCCCATTGACGGTATGATACAGATACGCGAGAGCCGACACCGGAATCACGTAACGAGAAATTTCCTGACACTTTTTCTTAATTTCTCCCGCATATTTTTCTTTGTTTTTTACACGGGCAGGGAAACGCTTGAAATACGAAGCTTCGGTAACCGGCTGTAGAATTTCGTTGAGTTTGAAATAGGCCGACCTTTGAAAATTAATCGCTTCGCGATAGACGGAAAGCGCTTCACCTTCGAGAGGCGGAATTAAAAAGTTATCCTTTTTGATTTCAACATAACGCTGACTCACCTGCTCGGAATTATAAAACGGATGACTGTGCAGGAAACTCCAAAGAAATTGGCGTGATACATTGGCGAGTTCAAACTGAAAATACGCGTGACCAAAAACCGTGTGATGACCGGCATGATAGACGCTTTGGGCGAGCGGCAGATGTTTATCGGATATTTGTTCGTCTCGGACAATACCTTTGGAAGAATAGCAGGTTCGCGCTGTCGCAATGGCATTATAAAATGGGGTGCCGAACGTTTTTGAGAGGCGCACTTCCGGAGAAGGAGAGTAATCTTGGTTCATTTATTTTTTTTCAAGGATGTTTCTAAATTACATTACCACGGAGGCACGGAGAACACGGAGTAATATCTATTCGATTTACGAATTCGACCACTCGGGCGTACGTTTCTCCGCAAACGCTTTGAGCGCCTCGAGGCGATCCTTCGTCGGAATGACTTCGTTATAACATTCGTTTTCAATTTCTAAGGCCGCCTTCAGAGACACGTCTAGTCCAGCACGAACGGCTTTTTTTGCAAGCCGCACGGCGATCGGCGCATTTGCACAAATTTCTTCCGCCCACTGTTGCGCTGTCGAATCGAGCTGAGCCATAGGTACCACCGTATTCGCAACACCATCACGAAGCGCTTCCTGCGCAAAAAAACTTTTTGCAGAAACGATCCAGTGTAGCCCTTTCGAATAACCGATCAAGCGAGGCAGCCTTTGTGTGCCACCGGCTCCCGGAATAATGCCCAGCGCGGTCTCGCGTAAACCAATTTTAACGTCGTCTGCCAAAATCCTGAAATCACATGCCAGCGCAAGTTCACACCCGCCACCGAGTGCACTTCCTCTTACGGACGCGATGGTTGGAATTTCAAGATCACCAATTTTGTGAATGACTCCGCCGATGACAAATTTGACAAACTGTTTGACGTCACTTTCGCTCATGCCCTGGCGTTCCTTTAGGTCAGCGCCGGCACAAAAATGATCCATCGCCGAACGAATAATTACAACGCGCGCATTTTTGTCGTTCTTAATCGCATCGCATGCCTCCGATAGATCGGTCAAGAGTTCGCGATTGAGCGCATTGACCTTTGGGCGATTCAGCGAGATCGTTACGATTCCGCTTTTATTTTCAAATTGGATATGCTGATAATTCATGCCCGATTTATCCTATTAAATCCTATGCATAGTTTTAAAAACGTCCTCATGCTGGGCCAGGATACGAATCCCAAGACGCTGACTGGTTTCACCAAGCTTATTTTTAATAATGCCGAACGGGCAAATGGCATTGCGAATGTCCACAATCATCATCAGTGTAAAAAACTCCTGCATTATTTTCTGACTCACATCGTGAATATCGCAACGGCAATCCGTCAGCGTTTGCGAAATTCCGGAAATGACGCCGGTCTGATTCTTGCCAAACGCGGTAACAATAATCCGGCCTTCCGTTTGACCTGCGTGGACATCCACGTGCCGGGTATCGCCGTCTTCCATTTTACGGATCGCTTCCATCGCAACGCTTTTAACTTCGGTATCGGCGGCATTAGCGCCGAGCTGACGACGAA
>JANNSF010000335.1:0-13239 GCA_031402315.1 bacterium
TCAAAAGAAAGTGGTTTGTCGTGGATGCCGCCGATCAAACCTTGGGCCGTTTTGCCAGCCGCGTGGCTTTTATTTTAAAGGGTAAGAATAAGCCATATTATGCGCCGCACATGGATTGTGGTGATCATGTGGTCATCATTAATGCCGAAAAAATCAACGTGACCGGAAAAAAAACAAAACTCAAAGAATATATTCATAATACGACCTTCCCGGGCGGACAACGCAGAAAGACGTTTGAAGAAATGTTGCGTACGAAACCGGAACGCATTCTTTATCTGGCCGTTCACGGCATGTTGCCGAAAAACAGCCTGGGTGCGGTTATGATCAAGAAATTAAAAGTTTATGCCGGCGAAAAACATCCGCACGGTGCGCAAAATCCTGAAGTTTTAAAGATTCAATTATAAGGAGTTATTATGACGGCCGTAATCGCAGTAGGGCGCAGAAAAACAGCCACCGCACGCGTTCGGTTAATTCCGGGCAGCGGGAAAATTACCGTAAATAAAAAAGACTTTAAAGTTTACTTTCCGCGCGAATCGCACCAATTGCACGTCACCGAACCTCTGGATTTAGTGGAACTGATGAGCAAATACGACGTCGTGGCGAATGCCAACGGCGGCGGTCAGACCGGTCAAGCCGGTGCCATTCGTCTGGGTATTGCGCGTTGCCTCGTAAAAATCGAAGAAGAAATGAAAAAAACATTGAAGCCGATCGGCGCGATGAGCCGCGATCCGCGTATGAAGGAACGTCGTAAATACGGTTTGGCCAAAGCCCGTAAGCGTTACCAGTTTTCCAAACGTTAATCGTTTATCAGAACGTTTTTATAAGTTATTTTCTAAACTAATAATCACGCTTTTGGATTTGTTTCAGGGGTGTGGCGCCCGTAAGGGCGTCATCTGAACAAAAGTGACAAAAGCGGTCGTTTAACCCAAGAAGGAGACAGCATGTCAGAATCGAACACGTCCTTTGATCCCAAAAAAAAAATGGAAGAATTGCTCGCCGCCGGAGTGCATTTCGGTCACTTAACCCGCCGTTGGAATCCCAAAATGAAACCGTACATTTTCATGGAGAAAAACGGTATTCATATCATGGATCTTCGCAAAACCGTGGTGACTCTGGACCTCGCCTGCAAAGCGATGGCAAAGATGGTTGCGAGCGGTGAAAAAATTCTATTTGTCGGCACAAAAAAACAAGCTAAAGAAATTGTAAAAGAAGAGGCCATTCGCGCCGGTGTGTTTTACGTCACGGAGCGTTGGCTTGGTGGTATGCTTACGAATTTTTCGACAATTCGCAAAAGCATCAAACACATGAAGAATATCGAGAAAAAAGAGAGCGATGGTACATTCGAAAAAATTACCAAAAAAGAACGACTGATGCTCGAACGCGAGAAAATCAAACTTAAAGCCGTTTTGGGCGGTATTGAAGATATGAAACAATTGCCGGGCGCGCTTTTTGTCGTCGATGTGAAAAAAGAACACATCGCGGTCAAGGAAGCCAATGTGCTGGGCATTCCGGTGTTTGCCATAGTGGATACGAATTGCGATCCGGACAAAGTTCAACACGTTATTCCGGGTAATGACGACGCGACAAAATCCATTGCCGCTCTGACCAAAACCGTTGCGGACGCCGTAGCGGACGCCAGCCAGCATGTGGTGGCCAAAGATAAGGATGCCGTCGTGGAAGACGCAGAACGCATCAAGGATGAAACGCGTATCAAGTACGAAAACGACGAATACCTGAAACTGAAACGTCTGAAGAAAGAAGCGGCCGAAGAGCCGAAATTATAACTTTTTATTTTATAGGATATTTAAGATGGCGGAAATCAGCGCATCGGTAGTGATGCAATTGCGCGAGCAAACGGGCGCGGGAATGATGGATTGTAAAAAAGCCTTAGCCGAAGCCGGTGGCGATACGGCCAAAGCGATTGATATTTTGCGTGAGAAGGGTCTTAAGAAGAGTGCCGAGAAACAGGCGCGTACGGCCAATGAGGGCGCTGTGCTTTCGTATGTAGACGACGCTAAAAGTTTTGGAGTGCTGGTCGAAATCAATTGCGAGACCGATTTTGTTGCCAAAAACGATGGCTTTGTAAAATTTACGACGGATGTATTGGATCACCTGAAGAACTCTAAGCCGGCTTCTCTGGAAGCCTTTTTGAATTCTTCCGCTCCCTATTCGCCCGGCCGAAAGGTCAGCGAAACTGCAATGGATCTTACCGCCAAAATCGGTGAAAAAATTGAAATCAAAAGAATATCCGTTATCGAAAACAAGTCCGGAGTGGTCGTGAGCTATATTCATCCGGGTAGCCGGCTCGGCGTGATGCTTCAGATGAATATTGAGGGTTATTTGACATCCATGCAAAGCGACGCTTCGGCGCTCGCGTACGATCTTGCGATGCAGACCGCCGCCATGAATCCAACGTATGTTTATCGCGCACAGGTATCGACCGAGCTTCTTGAAAAGGAATCGGCGATCTTACGGGAACAGGCGAAAAACGAAGGTAAACCTGAAAAAGTGCTAGAGAATATCATCAAAGGGCGCTTGGAAAAATATTTTCAGGAAGTATGTTTGACGGAACAGACCTTTGTCAAAGATTCCGCAAAGACGGTCAAGGACCTTATTGCCGATTTATCTAAAAAACTGGGCAAGCCGGTCGTCATCGAACGGTTTGAACGTTTCCGCATCGGCGGATAATTTTAAAAGCCACGAAATGATTTCGTGGCTTTTTTTTTGTCAAAAAATGAGTTAGGTTTCAGGCGGGCAAACGTTCGCCGAAGTAAATAAATCACTATAAGGTTTCTGCTATGCCAATGCCGGTCTTTAAAAGAATACTGCTGAAACTCAGCGGTGAGGCGCTCATCGGCGAACAAGGTTATGGAATTGACACCAACGTCTTGATTCAGATCGCCAAGGAAATACGCTCCGTCAAGGATCTTGGCGTCGAAATCGGGGTCGTAATTGGCGGTGGCAATATATTTCGAGGACTTGCGGCGAGCACGAAAGGCATGGATCGCGTTTCAGCCGATCACATGGGCATGTTAGCGACGGTTATGAATTCGCTTGCGCTTCAGGATGCACTCGAAAAGGTGGGACTTTTCACTCGCGTTTTGAGCGCGATCAAAATGGAACAAGTGTGCGAGCCATTCATTCGGCGCCGCGCGATTCGCCATTTGGAAAAAGGCCGCATCGCCATATTTGCGGCGGGCACGGGCAATCCGTATTTTACAACCGATACCGCAGCATCCCTGCGTGCGATCGAAATCGAAGCCGATGTGATTCTGAAAGGAACACGCGTCGATGGCGTATACGATTCGGATCCCGAAAAAAATGCGGAAGCGTTCAAATTTGAAAAAATTTCCTATCTGGATGTGGTTCGAAATAATCTCAACGTGATGGATATGACCGCGGTGACGCTTTGCATGGATAATAAATTACCCATTATTGTTTTTAATCTCAAACAAGCAGGAAACCTAAAAAGAATTATTCTTGGGGAAAATGTCGGAACACGCGTGCAATAAGGGCGCGCGGTTAATAAACGAAGTTACTTAACTGAGGAAATCATATGGACATCAACAAGCAGTATCAAGAAACAGAAGAAAAAATGAAAAAATCACTCGAGCAAGTGCGGAGTGAACTTTCAAAAATTCGAAGCGGGCGCGCAACGACGACGCTACTGGACGGTGTGAGAATTGACTACTACGGTACACCCACGCCCTTAGCGCAGGTGGGGAATGTGTCGGTGCCCGAGGCACGACTCCTTACCGTTCAGCCATGGGACAAAGGTATGATTGCACCTATAGAGAAGGCTATTCGCGAGGCCAATCTGGGACTTAATCCGGTCAACGACGGTATCCTAATTCGGATTCCCATACCCTCTCTCAATGAAGAACGGCGGAAAGAGCTAGTCAAACTTGGAAAAAAATACGCCGAAGAAGGTAAGGTTGCCATTCGCAACATTCGTCGTGACGCCAACGAGCACATCAAAAAAACGGAGAAGGATCATAAAATTTCCGAAGACGATTCGAAAACCGGGCAGGAGAAAATTCAAAAAATGACGGATTTGTATATCAAAAAAATTGAAGAGATGCTCGTGCTAAAAGAAAAAGAAATCATGGAAGTGTAATTTGAGATTCTATGTTCTTTTGAGTGGGTTCCCCCTTTAAAAGTGGTTCGGGGATTAGACGAATGAAACTGAGAGCCTACGAAAAAAATCCGTTACAGCAAAGATATCTAAGTCGGAAGTTGATCATGAAAAAAAATAATTCTAGTGCATAGCCTTATCGAAGAATCTGCAATTTGACAAGTCACAATTATTAGCAGACTTCGTCTCACGCGACGACATTGATCACGTCTTATTATAGTTGAATAAGTTATCCCATACATAGTCGATCAATTCTTTAGAGACCACCAACGGCAAGACCCTACATATCCCGTTACTTTGGATGGTCAGAAGAGAGGCTTCCTCCCGGCCGCCGTTGACTTTACCACGGATATTTTGAAGTCGCTCGACAACCCGGTCAATATTGAAATCAATCGACGTCTGAAATTTTTCTTCAAACCATTTTTCAATTTCATCGTCAAGTTTTTCACGCGTAAATTCGCCTCGGGTCAATAGAAAATAATAAACGAGAAGCACTTCCTTACACTCCTCCTCTTCGGCTTCATCGACTAAGCGATGTAGAACCCCGCCATTGCAGTCAATATTTTTGAAAAACAGCGTATCGGTCACATTTTTTAAAAATTTTAGGCGCTTATTTTTATAATTGAGATACTGTTTGACCGCGTAACTTCCGACCACAAATCCGAGTGACAAAATAGCCGTTATTATCGGCAGCAGATTCTTCATTGTTTCATCCGTGGCTCCCCATTTTTCAGCTGCACCCGGGCCGATTGCGAAATACAGTATTACGCCGGTTATCAGAATCAGGTTGGGCAAGGCCTTGAGGATGATAGGAACGATAGCGCTGATAGCCGGAATGCCGAATCGCAATAAATCTTTCCAGGTCATCGAGATGTTGACGTTTGGAAACAAAATGTCAAGATCGTATTTCGGGATTTTTTTGTAGAGGTAAACATAAAGTTTTCCCGGCGTGAAATTCTGTGACTCCTGCTTCTTCTTTTTTTGTTTAAAATGATCCGTGCCCTTAAACTTTATCAGGAGCACAACGCGCTCAAATACGTCAAAAGAAAACTCCTTCTTTTTGAGGAATTTCCGAAGCACCACAGTATCCCGCGTCAGGCCACGATGATAGAAGAGCATTCTTCCGTCCTCAAAATCGTTGAAATCAACATCCGTTTTGAGAGGTATTAGTGAATCCTGCTGAAAGGCGGCTTTGAGATCCTCTTCGGATAGCGGCTTATAATTGGCATTCTTAAGTGTTTTTGTAAAATCCTGAATCAGCGAAGTTTCCATTTGCCCGGCCACCAAAGCCGATGGAGGTTCGAAATGCCTTGTATCAGCATCCGGATCAATCGGAGCAAAATTATTTTTTAGGTTTTCAAGAGTCTTTTGATAGTCAAAATGAACGTACGCTGTAAAAATTTCCGCGAAGGACCGGAATTGTTCCGCTTCGGGGGGTGTTAGTTTACCCTCTCTTAAACAGATTTCGATGATGTCTTGACGCCGGAACGGAATAAACGATTGGCGATCCTGATAACTAGCCATAGAGTCCTTTTTACTGCTTCAGCCGCAAGTCTTGGCTTGCGACATCAATTTGAATGACAACCGCATCCGGAGCCGCATCCGCCCATGGGCTGAGAAGAAGCGCCCGTTGATGATCGGGTATCCGTGGCGAAAACAGAAAGTAACTTTTCTGCACGACGAGCGTGACACGAAGGGCACTCGACATCCGCGAGGTCAGGATTTGAAGTCAAAAAGATTTCTTCAAAATGGGACTTACAGTCGAGGCACTGGAATTCGTAGAGAGGCATGGTTTCTCCGATCTTTTCTATAGAGTGAATTACAAGGCTCTATAGGTGGATTAAAGGCATTATTCGATTGATTATTTAACCGTCTTTCTATAGTTTACCCCGCAAATTTAGAGATAATTCTAGTGAAAACACCATTAAAAAATAATTTTAATAAGAGGCACCATGGAAACTAAAAATTTTGATGTTGTGGTACTGGGCGGCGGTCCGGGCGGTTATGTTGCGGCTATCAAAGCATCCCAACTTGGATTTAAAACAGCGGTGGTCGAGCGCGAGAAAATCGGCGGTGTTTGCGTCAATATCGGTTGCATTCCCACGAAAGCACTTCTGAAAAATGCAGAGATTTATGAACATCTATCCCACGCTTCCGAGTGGGGCTATTCACTGGACAATCTAAAATTTGATTACAAAGCAATTATCAAACGCAGTCGGGATGTGGCCGATGCCAATTCCAAAGGCGGCGATTTTCTTATGAAAAAGAATAAGATCGAAGTTATCAAAGGCACAGGAAAATTTTTGGATAAAGGAACCTTGAGCGTTAGTGATGCCGGGGGAAAAGAAATAGTTCAGGTAAAAGGTAAGCACATTATTATTGCGACCGGCGCGCGCGCTCGGATGTTGCCCAATCTTAAAGTGGACGGCAAACGGATCCTGACCAGCACGGAAGCGATGACGAATACGGAGCTTCCCAAATCTATTGTTATTATTGGTGCCGGGGCTATCGGTATCGAATTCGCCTATTTCTTCAATACGTTTGGCGTCAAAGTGACGGTCGTAGAAATGCTGCCAAACATTTTGCCGGTAGAAGATGAAGAGGTTTCGCAATCGCTCATCAAGGTGTTTCAGAAGAAAGGAATGGAGTTTCTTACCGATACTAAAGTTGAAAAGGTTGACGTAGGTTCGAATAATGTGTCCATTACGGTCAGCGGAAAGAGTGGCCAGAAGACCATTGTGGCCGATCAATGTCTCGTTGCCATCGGTGTTGTTGGTAATACCGAAAATATTGGGTTGGAAAAAATAGGAGTGACGGTCGAAAAAGGATGGATCAAGACGGATCCCTTCTACCGAACCAACGTTCAGGGTGTCTATGCCATTGGTGACATTATCGGTGCGCCCTGGCTCGCGCATGTTGCTTCGCACGAGGGTATCGTATGCGTAGAAAAAATCGCCGGTAAAGATGCACACCCGATCAATTATGATTCGATCCCCGGGTGCACGTATTGTCAACCTCAGGTCGCCAGCATTGGTCTTACCGAGAAAAAAGCGAAGGAAAAAGGATATCAGCTCAAGATTGGAAAATTTCCATTCAGTGCGAGCGGCAAGGCTCGCGCGATCGGTGAGCGTGAAGGATTTGTAAAAGTAATTTTCGATGCGAAGTACGGTGAGTTGTTGGGCGCCCATATCATGGGTTCGGAGGCGACAGAAATGATTGCCGAATACGGTCTGGCCAAAAGCCTCGAAGCCACCTACGATGCGATCGGCAATACCGTTCATGCCCATCCGACCTTGTCCGAGGCTATGATGGAAGCAGCACTTGCCGCCTACGGCGAAGCGGTGCATATCTAATTTGGATATTACAAAGGTTGAATTCATTGCAAGTGTCTTTAAGGTCGAACAGGTTCCAAAGCCTGACTTACCGGAAATTGGATTTTTTGGCCGTTCGAATGTGGGCAAATCAACGCTGATTAATGCCCTTCTAAAAAAGGAAATTGCCAGATCGAGTTCCACACCCGGGAAAACCCAATGTCTAAATTACTACCGCATCAACGAACGATTTTATCTTGTGGATGCACCGGGTTACGGTTTCGCAAAAACGTCAAAAAAATTGCGTGACAGCTGGCAAAAAAACTTGGAACAGTGGCTGATTGAAAAAAAAAATCTGCGTCTGGCAGCGTTATTGATCGACGCCAAAATTCCGGCACAGAATTCTGATATTCAAATGGCGGAATTCTTAAGATACCACGATATACCGACCGTTGTTATTGCCAACAAGGTTGATAAACTCAAGAATTCCGAAAGGACCGCGAAATTGGACGAATTGCAAAATCACTTTGCCGGACTTGAATTTTTCCCCGCGTCCGGAATAACCAAAGACGGGCTGGGACCGATATATAAACGCATGGATTTTGCTGTCGGGGGCTAAAAAATTAACGAAACTTTTGACGGCCGGTGCGTAAGAATTAACCACGCACGACCTTCAAATTTGAAATTTTCCCAAAAGGAGTTATTCCGCATGAAAAACTGGATACTATTCGTCTTGCTGACCGCTGGACTCTGCGCCCAAGGATCGGGTAATCAGAGTACGGGTCGACTTACATACTATGTTGATCACGCATCGTTTAAAATGTTGAGTCAAAAAAATAGCGGGTATCTGCAAATGTATTTTTACATGAGCCGCGCGCAATTCCGGTTCGTGAAGAAAGACACTCTTTTTTCAGCCGGATACACTGCGGAAGTGACATTCACCGATGTGAATAACGATAAAAACGTGGTGTCCCAGAAGTGGAATGGCATAGCTGAGGCGGCCATGGCGGATACCGCAAACGATATCCCGGTCTTATTTGAAAACGGTTTCTTACTCAAGCCTGGAAAATATGTCGCGAAAATAAAAATCTTCGATCAAAACGACCCCACGCGGTTCGGAAATTATACCGAGGACATTACGATAGCTGATCTAGACAATAATGATTTGAGCGTTAGTGACATTGAGCTTGCAACACAGCTTCAAAAAGGCGGCGCGGCAGAAGATATGTTTTCTAAAAATGGATTCTATGTTTATCCCAACCCGACACGTTACTACGGATCCAATCTTCCGCGACTGACGTTTTATATGGAAGTCTACAATTTGGACTACGATCCCAAAGGTGCAAGTAATAACTATACTGCCGAATTCATAGTGACCAATGACAAAGGTACGGTTGTCAAAGAATTTCCTTCAAAAACATTTAACAAAGCAGGCACGTCGGCCGTGGTCATGCACTCTGTAAATGTGATTTCCCTTACCAGCGGACGCTATCTTTTTACCGTTCGCATTACGGACAATGCGACGAAGAAGGTGGCTCTTACCAGGAAGACCTTTTTGGTTTTTCGGGAGGGTGAATCGATATACGAAACGCAAGACGGAGATTCGTTTTTCAAAGGCTTGGATGAAAAAGGGGCGGAACGTGCGGGAAATGTTATTAAACTCATCGGTCGCGAAGATGATTATAAGGTTTACGAGCAACTTGATATCGAAGGAAAGAAAAAATTCCTCGACCGTTTTTGGAAAGAGCGCGATCCATCACCTAACACAACCACGAACGAAGCGCTCATGGACTATTACAAACGCTACGAAGATGCCAATTTGAAGTTCTCGACGTTTAACCTGGCGGGCTGGAAAACAGAGATGGGGCGCGTGTATGTGGTCTATGGGGCACCGGCTCAGATTGAAAAACACGAATTTGAAAGCGATAAGAAACCGTATCAGATTTGGTACTATTTGCAGCTGAAAAATCAGAAAACGCAGGTTGTCTTTATTTTTGCAGAAATCAATGAAAATGGAGGAATGCGTCTTATTCACTCCGATGCACGAGGCGAATACACAAATTCCCGATGGGAAGAAGAAGTTAGAAGAAACTAGAATAGAATTACAAAAGCGAAAGGATCTCAAGACGAGATAAGTGCCGTGGGAAAACGAATTTATATTGAACAGATTTTCAAACACGAAGTTCCAAACGGCGAAGAGGTTACTCTTCGGGGATGGCTTTATAATAAACGGTCCAGCGGGAAATTGCAGTTTCTATTGCTGCGTGACGGAACGAATACTATTCAGGCCACAGCGTATAAGCCGGGCGTAAGTGAAGAAACCTGGAATGCGGCGGCCAGCCTTACTCAAGAATCTTCGTTTGAAGTTAAGGGAAAGGTAAAAAAGGATGAGCGTGCTCCGGGGGGGTATGAATTGGAGGTGTTGGAAGTCAAAGTCCTATCGCTGGCAAAAGACTATCCGATTACGCCCAAAGAACATGGGCCGGAATTCCTTCTCGACAATCGCCATTTATGGCTTCGTTCAAAAAATCAGCATGCTATTATGCGCGTCCGCCATACGGTGATAAAGGCCATTCGGGATTTTTTTGACGGACGCGGGTTTACTCTTTTGGATACTCCTATTTTTACTCCCGCGGCGTGTGAAGGGACATCCACTCTTTTTGAAACGGACTATTTTGATTCTAAAGCCTATCTGACCCAAAGTGGTCAACTCTATGCAGAAGCGGGCGCGATGGCGCTTGGTAAGGTGTATTGTTTTGGTCCAACATTCCGAGCCGAAAAATCAAAAACGCGCCGGCACTTGACCGAGTTTTGGATGGTGGAGCCGGAAGTGGCTTTCAATGATTTGTACGACGATATGGAACTCGCGGAAGATTTCCTGGAATTCATTGTTACCGCAGTTTTACGGGACAGGAGAGAAGAGTTAAAAACTCTGGAACGCGACCTTACAAAACTCGAATGCGTGAGGGCGCCATTTCCTCGTGTTCATTACGATGAAGCGGTTGAAATTCTTAAGAAGAACAATCAAGTTTTTGAGTACGGCGATGATTTTGGCGCTCCGGATGAAGCGATTATTTCGTCGCAATATGACCGTCCCGTTATCGTCCATCACTATCCATCGGCCATTAAGGCCTTCTACATGAAACGCGATCCAAAGGAACCTGACAAAGCATTGGCGATGGATGTTCTAGCTCCGGAAGGCTATGGAGAAATCATCGGAGGGAGTCAGCGTGAAGACGACTACGACACGCTTGTGGCTCGCATTAAGGAACATAAATTGCCCCTCGAGGCATTTGATTGGTATCTGGATTTACGAAAATATGGAAGTGTACCGCATGCGGGTTTTGGGCTCGGTCTCGAACGCACCGTGACGTGGATTTGCGGTATTCAACATTTGCGTGAAGCGATTCCGTTTCCACGCCTTATTCATCGACTGAAACCTTAAGGACGGTATTTCATGAAACGATTTTTTCTCTTTTTCGGTTTAGTGCTTTTTTCTTGCGATGACAGCGTATCCATTATTCCATACTTAGACTTGTACAGTAATAAGGTTGACATTCTGTTCGTCTCTGAAACGGACGGTCTTCAGCAAATATTTGCGGTTGCGGACACGGCTCTTGGTGAGGTTTGGAACGTAAGTCCGGTAAACCTTTTCAGTAAGCCATCTGTACTGGATCCGTCGTGGGCGACCGATGGGCGCAAATTTGCGTTTACATACATTCATATACCGACGAAAGACGGATTTCCGGTTAGCTCAAATATTTGGATTCTGAATATGGACAGCATTAAGTCAAAGTCTCAGCCTTATACTCGAATTACGAACGATATTGCTTACTTCGATTCGATTGGACTGATTCACGCGGTGATTAATATTCGCCCAGACTGGAGCCGTGACCAGAAAAAAATAGTTTTTGTCTCGGATCGTGATACGGTATTCAATATTTTTGTGTCAAATATTTCGGACTCGTTGACCGGAGATTCTCTTCCGCAAAAGCTCACGGATAAGACGGACGTAATTGATATCTATTGCAACCCTTCGTTTTCACCCGATGGATCAAAAATTGTTTACGCATCGAAAAAATCCGGATTTGAAGAAATTTGGGTGATGAATGCGGATGGTTCCAATAAGGTGCAATTGACAAATATGGGCGCTCGTATTGCCGGCCGTCCACGATTTTCCAACGACGGGACCAAGATTTCATTCTTTTCAAATAAGACAATTGTCGGCGTGGATTCTCTTCAGATATATACTATGAATGCGAATGGCAGTGGGCTGGCGCAAATCACCACAAAATCCAATAATACTGATCCGGCGTGGTCACCGGATGGAAAAATTATCTTTGCTAAACAGAGTAATAAAAAATCACGCTACATTTATATAATGGACGCGGACGGGCAAAATGAGCGTCGGCTCATCAGTGATAGTAAAGCATACTTTCCGATTTGGCGTCGTCCGTGACGATGATCGAAACTCCATTTCAATGAAGGCATCTGTTTTTGCACAGGATAGGATGGTGCTGTGCGAAAACTATTCATTTGCGACACGCACGAAATTAGATTAGATTCCCGCGCTTTCGAGAATTTTATTCTAATGTTTTAGTGGAGTGGTCATGAATATTGTGTCTGGAAACGGCGGTTGGATTGAAGTCATTGCCGGAAGTATGTTCAGCGGGAAGTCGGAAGAGCTTATTCGACGCCTTCGCCGGGCGGAGATTGCCCGTCAGCGTGTTCAGGTTTTTAAACCCAAAATCGACTCCCGATACAGCGAGAACCACATCGTGTCTCATAGTGACTTGCGCATGGATTCCGAGCCGATCGATCGCGCATCAGAAATCATGAAAAAAATAGATCCGCGGACCGAGGTAGTCGGTATTGACGAGGCTCAATTTTTTGATCCCTCGCTTGTG
Source organism: bacterium (assembly GCA_031402315.1). Taxonomy (GTDB): domain Bacteria; phylum CLD3; class CLD3; order SB21; family SB21; genus JANNSF01. The sequence goes on from JANNSF010000335.1 coordinate 12,354, forward strand.
GAGATTTGCAACAAACTGGCCTATATGGGCAAGCGCGTTATTGTTGCCGGTCTTGATAAAGACTATCTTGGAAAACCGTTTGAACCAATGCCGCAATTGTTGGCAATTGCGGAGTACATTACAAAGCCCATGGCCATTTGTATGGTCTGCGGCGCTTCGGCCAACTACACTCAGCGTACGGTCGAAAGTGCAGAACTAGTGCTCGTAGGAGCGGGTGGTCAATATGAAGCACGCTGTCGCCGGCATTTTGATCCAATACCGCAAAAAGCGACAAAGAAATAAGTATGAGCCATTTGGATAAAGCGTATATCAAAAATAAACTTGTTGTTTTTTGGAAACCGGACCTCTGTATTCATTGCGGCCATTGTGCTGCATCGTTGCATAAAGTTTTCAGGCCAAAAGAAAAACCTTGGATCAATCTGGATGGGGCCTCGCAGGAGGAAATTATCAAGACCGTAACCGCCTGTCCATCGGGCGCTCTATCGTTTCGTATAAAAGAGGAAAACGAAAAATAATGTTTATAGATTTCACAAAACTTGAAGTTCGGGCAGGACATGGCGGCGACGGTGTCATTTCTTTTCGTCGGGAAAAATTCATTCCAAAAGGCGGTCCCGATGGTGGTGATGGAGGACGAGGTGGGGATGTCGTTTTTTTTGCGGACGAGAATATGACAACGCTTCAGGATATAGTTCATCATCGTCTTTTCAAAGCGGACAGTGGCTTCAATGGTGCGGGTCAAAACATGACAGGGCGTGACGCTAAAGACGTTATTATCAAAGTGCCGGTGGGAACTATTATTAAGGATGAACAAACCGGAAAAATTCTTGCCGACCTTGTGGAAAAGGAGCAAATAGCAATCATTGCAAAGGGTGGTAAAGGCGGAAAA
>JANNSF010000336.1:0-6914 GCA_031402315.1 bacterium
TGCTTCAAAGGTCATTGCTCGTATAGGCACCCGCGACTCGGTAACCGTTGATGAATTTTCACTCGTTTTGAAAAGTGAAAAGACAACCGATGTGCGTCAGGCACTGGAACTGACGATCAATGAAAAACTACAATGTATCGACGCTATTGATCAGGGGCTGGATCAGGAGCCGGATGTGGCGTTGGATCTATTAAGAGAAAAACGAAAATATATTCGCGGCGGCATGCTGCAGAAATTCGTTTATGATAAGCTGATTACCGACCGGGAAATCAGGAGTTATAGGCGAAATATTGGTAAAAGGATGGGGGTTCAATTCATCATGACCTATTTCGACGAACTGCCCGCCTCGAAAATCCGTGCCCGGCGCCTCATAGATTCATTAGCACGCAAAGCAAACCCCAATACGTTTGCCTTCATCGCGGAATGGAGTTCGGAGTACACGGACCCCAAAACCGGGCGTGGTAGCACGGTTCCGGAAGGCGTAGAATACGGAAGTAATCCGCTCAGCTTTGATAACGCCGTGTTTGACCTTCCAAAGGATGGCATTTCCCCGGTATTGGAGATTCAAGACAAATTTATGATCGTCCGCATACTTCATCACCTGCCGGCCAAACCGATTTCAGTAGCCCTATCCGACGACGCCATTGTTGATGAACTTAAGAAGCAGATTAAAGCAAACGATACGAAAACATTCGACGCGACGGTTGCGGACGTTGAGAAAACAATGATGGCAAAAGCGCGTCCGGTGCTCCAAAGACGTTATCTTGATTCGCTCGTCCGAATTGGAAAAGACACTCTTGATTTCAAAGCATTGACCGAGGTTCAAAAACAATGGCCGCTCCTACGATTCGATTCCGCAAGCTATTTTACATTGGCCGATTGGTTTGAACGTCAAACGCTTGACCACCCATGGACATCGGAGGTATTGGAAATCAATATCCCGGCGATATTTAAGAGTTTTTACGAGGAATACACTTTGATCAGCACCGGATTTACGGAAACGCCCGAATTCACAAGTAATCTTGAACGGCTGCGCAAAAAAATTATCATAAAGAAAATTATAAGCGCGAAACTTGCGAATCAAAAACCCGCAAACGATAGCGTCCTTCAAGAGTTGTACAAAAGAAACTCATTCCAATTTCGGTTTATAGGCCGTGCACAGATTCAAAGCATAATTGGTCCTCTTTTGAAACCATTGGAAATCGCTAGAAATCGGGTCCTGGGAGGAGATTCCATTCATCAGATCGTCAAATTAATGAGTCCCGATGGCTTCAATGGCCTTAACTACGAACAAAGCGAGATCAATTTTGATGATTTTGATGAGGCCGCGCGCCTTGCCTCGCGCATGAAAATTGGCGACATTAGCACCATCGTGCATCGCCCGGACGGACGCTATCAGTTTTTTCGCCTCTTTGACAAGTTGGAACCGGCCCAGTATCCTTATGAACTTGCAGCCGAGAGTGTACGCGATTACTACACCCGCCTGGAGAAATTGAAAATGGAAAGCCAGTGGATGTATTCACTACGCCAAAAATATCCCGTAACTATTTTTGAAACCGCCTTAAATGCTATGCGTCCATGAGAATCCTAAACCTACTTCTTCTCACCGTTATTCTTGGCTGCGGCCAATCCAATAACTTCATTGTTAAGATCGGAAATTCAGTCCTGACCAATGCGGATGTGGACAGCAACCTCGCCATCCAGGAAGACATGCGGGAGTCTATCGTTCAGGATTGGATCACCCAAAACGTAATCTATGAAAAAGCACTTGCGGAAAAGTGGAATGAAAATCCAAGTATTCAAAAGCAGCTTGAAAATTTTCAAAAGCAAGCGCTTGTTCAGTCCTATCTCGAAAGGGAATTATCCCGCGTAACGGTATTGGCCAGCGAGGTCGAGACTTACTATCGTGATCATGCCTCTGAATTTCCATACACCGATGATCATGTAAAAACGGAATATTTTTGGACACGAGATAAATGGAAAGCGCGTGACGTTGCCCAAAAACTCAGCAGTCTCTCGCGGCTCCGAAAACGGGACTTCATGGACATCATATCACCCATGGCCGGAGACAGTGACGTTATCGGTGTATCCGACTATCTGACCCGTGATAAATTTGAACCGCGTGTGGCCAAAGATCTTTTTGCGAGAACCGCGATCGATGAAATCGTCGGGCCGCTCCAATTGTCAACCGGATTTTTCACCATCTGGCATGTTCTGGAGATTCACCCCAAAAAATCAAGTAAGCCGATCACGGAAGTTGGTCCTGAAATCGAGGCGCGGCTCCGGGCAATTAAAAGAAAAGAAAAAACAGAGGAATTGGTCAAAAAGTACCGTGGTGAAGTCGAAGTTACGTACGGAACGCAGACTAAAAAATAGCCGCTACTTCCTCGTTCTTGTTTTCCAGCCGCTCGAAACTCCGGATTTTGCGGATTTTGATTCTGTGATTTGCGTTTGCAAGTTTTTCTTCCTTACAAAATCATGCGCCACGGAAGCCAGAACGGCCATCGTTTCTTCTTTATAGCGTAATTTATCCGGTGAAAATTCTTGGGCGACAAATCCGGTATCAAAATTTCCGGATGTGAATTTTTCATGTTCCATGACGAAAAGACAAAACGGAATGGTTGTTTCCACACCGACGATCGCATATTCGCGCAACGCACGACGCATGCGGGCAATCGCTGCTTCCCGAGTTTCGCCCCACGCCGCCAGCTTTGAAATCATCGGGTCGTAATAAATCGGGATGACATCCCCTTCAAAAACGCCGCTGTCTTCGCGAATGCCCGGCCCGTAAGAGGGCTCCAGCCTTTCAATACGGCCAATCGAAGGTGCAAAATTCTGTTCCGGATCTTCCGCGTATATTCGACACTCGATCGCATGGCCTCGTAAGGGGATGTCTTCTTGCGCAAAGGATAATTTCGCCCCGCACGCTATTTGAATCTGCTCTCGTACGATATCCAGCCCCGTTATCATTTCCGTAACCGGGTGTTCTACTTGCAATCGCGTATTCATTTCGAGAAAATAGTAATTCAAATCAGCGTCCATCAGGAACTCCATCGTCCCGGCGTTATAATACCCAACCGTTTTCGCCAGCGCGACGGCCGACTCCCCCATTTTTTTTCGCATCTCCGGCGTCAAAATTGCGGAGGGTGCTTCTTCGATTACCTTTTGATGGCGGCGCTGAATCGAACACTCACGCTCCCAGAGATAGACAATGTTCCCATGCTGGTCGCCCAGAATTTGTATTTCAACATGACGCGGCTTCGTTACATATTTTTCAATAAAAACAGCATCGTCGCCAAACGACGCCAGAGCTTCGCCCTTTGCACGATCAATCGCTTCACTCAACTCAGATTCTTTGGTGACAACACGCATACCCTTACCGCCGCCACCGGCCGCGGCCTTGATCAAAACAGGAAAGCCTATTTTTTTTGCAATTTCAAGCGCCTCTTTTTTATCGGTGATGGCGTCTTCCGTGCCCGGCACGGTCGGAACGCCGCTTTTTTTTGCCAAATGTCGCGCCGCGGTTTTACTGCCCATTTGCCGCATTGCCTCCGCCGACGGACCAATAAATATGATCCCCGACGATTCTACCAGATCGGCAAATTCATCATTTTCACTTAAAAATCCATAACCGGGGTGAATGGCATCGGCGCCGGATTTTTTGGCGACGTCAATGACCTTTTGCATCACGAGATAACTCTTCGATGCCGGCGCTTCGCCAATGCAATACGCTTCGTCGGCCAGTCGCACGTGCGCCGCCGTCCGATCGGCTTCAGAAAATACGGCAACGGTTTCAATCCCCATCTCGCGGCATGTGCGCATGATACGAATCGCAATTTCTCCGCGATTCGCAATCAGAACTTTTTTAATTGTTTTCATAGTATTCCTGTCGTAAAAAGGAGCCGCCGTTTCAACGATCCAAAGGAACAGCGATCAAGTTTATCGACTAATGTAATGACTCCTCAACTTAAAAACCCTTTCATTTTTTCAATATGTTTAGGCGTAGCCCCGCAGCATCCGCCAACAAATTTTAGATCGAATTTTTGAATCCATTGTTGCACAATATCCGCGTATTCATTGTCAGAAATTTTATTTGTGAATTTTTTGTCCGGCAGGATGTTCGCGTACGTGCCGATCGGAGCTTTTGAAACGCTTTTCATTATCTCTAGTAGATTTGGAATAATTTCAGGTCGAATGCAATTGACCAGCATCCCTGACACATTGAGTTTATTCATTTTCTCAATCACATCCTCGATCGCCTCGCCGCTCAAAATATGCTCCTCATCTTTACAAACAAAACTCACGAGAACCGGTAACCCTGTTTGCACGGCGTATTCTGCTACGATTTTTGCTTCGCGAAACGTATTCATGGTTTCTAAAAAAATAATATCGGCTCCGGCAGAATAGATCGAGTCGATGTGGCGGCGATGTTCGTCACGGAGCTCCTGATCCGGAGGAACGAGTTCCGGTTCGTAACAGTCCTCGACAGGACCAATGCTTCCTGCGATCCAGACATTCTCTATTCCGGCCTGATCTCTCGCTTCGCGCGCAAGACTCACCGCGAGTTCTGTCAAAGCTTTAGATTTACCCGATAGCCCCGCCTTGTCCAGAGCACGAATATTCGTTCTCCACGAACAAGCCGATATCACTTCCGCTCCGGCTTTCAAAAACTCAACATGAATCTCGCGTAAAGCATTTTGACCTTTCTTATCAAGTAATGCGCTCGCCGACCAAATTGGCGCCGGACAAGTGAACCCACGTCGCTCGAGTTCGGTTCCAAGTCCTCCATCAAGCAGAATGGTTTTTTTAACGGCCAACCTATCTTTGAATGATATCATATAAAAGAATGGTTGCCGCAACGTTTCCCAAAGAAATCCCGTGGACAGGTTGCGATTGAATCACATTCACAGAAGTATCCGTCGTTCTGATAAAGCACGGTATTAGCCCAATTGCCGCAAACTTATTTTCAATTTTTCCACCGTCTCTACAAAATTATCGCGCTTCGCTTTTTCTTTTTCAATAACATCCGGCTTGGCTTTCGCGACAAATCCCGCGTTGCCAAGCTTCCCGTCGATACCGGCAACCTGCCCTTCAAGGCGCACGATTTCTTTTTCTAACCGGGCACGCTCGACACCAACATCAATCAAGCCTTCAAGCGGAATAAAAATTTCGGCTCCGGCAAGGACCGCGCTCGCGGACATACGCGGTTTTGATTCAGCTTCTCCGGCACGCAAGTCCTCTACACGCGCAAGACTTTGAATGGCCTTTGTATTGTCTAAAAATAATTTGGTTTGATTCGAATTCGTCGTCTTGATGACAATACTGAATTTCTTGGCCGGTGAAATATTCATCTCTGAACGGATATTCCGTATGGTCACAATCGTATCACGTAAAAATTCCAATTCCCGTTCGGCTTTATCATTCAGGAATTCCGCCTTGTGCTCAGGCCACGCCTCGATCATAATGCTCTCACCGTCCTGGCGCGACTCCAGGCGTTGCCAGATTTCCTCCGTTACGAATGGCACAATCGGATGCATCAGTTTCAAAACACCATCCAAAATATACAGCGCGGTCGAAAGCGTTTCAGCTTTGACGGTATCGGTGCCATTGTACATGCGGTCTTTGATCAATTCAAGATACCAGTCACAATAGTCTGCCCAAAAGAATTGATACACGGAATGCATCGCATCGTGCAGTTTATAGTTTTCAAGGCCATCCGTAATGCCTTTAATCGCACGATGGTAGCGGCTTAGAATCCACCGGTCCGCAAGTTCTGTAATAGCTTTGGGAAGGGCGGGTTTTGAGGTTGGCAATTGTTCCTGATACATCGCGAGAAAGCGAAATGCATTCCAAACCTTATTGGAGAAATTCCTTCCAAGTTCAAATTGTTTTTTTGATAAAAATAGATCCTGTCCTTCCGCGCTCATATCGACCAGCGTAAAACGTAAAGCGTCTGCTGAATATTCTTCAATGATTTCGATGGGATCAATTCCATTACCGAGCGACTTACTCATTTTGCGGCCGAGTTCATCCCGAACGATGCCATTAAAATAGACCTGGTGAAACGGCACTTCTTTCGTGAATTCTAGTCCGGCCATGATCATACGCGCGACCCAGAAAAAAATAATGTCCGGTCCGGTGACCAGGAGATCGGTTGGATAAAAATATTTCAATTCCGCCGTTTTTTCCGGCCAACCCATAGCGCTAAAAGGGCACAGCCACGAGGAAAACCATGTATCCACGACGTCTTCATCTTGGCGAATCTGATCCGGCGTAACCAGAATGTTTTTTAATTTGAATTTTTCAACCGCTTCCGAAACGGATTTTGCAACCACGATCTCTCCCGTCAGCGCATAATATGCGGGAATACGATGTCCCCACCACAATTGGCGTGAAATGCACCAATCGCGGATATTCGTCATCCAGTGTTCATAGGTCTTAACCCATTTTTCGGGATGAATTTTGATTTTGCCTTGTAAAACGACATCCAGCGCGGGTTTCGCAAGCTCTTCCATTTTCAAGAACCATTGCTCCGAAACAAGCGGCTCGATTGGCACATTACCACGCTGAGAATAGCCAACCCGGTTGACGTGATCCTTCACACTTTCCAAAAGCCCCAGCGATTCCATTTCTGCCACGACTTGTTTTCGCGCGACAAAACGCTCTTTCCCGCGATACTTTTCCGGCACGCTCTGATTGAGACTCGCGTCCACATTCATGATGTTGATGAATTGCAAATTATGGCGTTTGCCCATTTGAAAATCGTTCGGATCGTGCGAAGGCGTTACCTTTACGGCGCCCGTTCCAAATTCCTTTTCTACATAAGCATCCGCGATGATCGGAATTTCCCGACCCACGATGGGCAGCAAAACTTTCTTCCCAACCAGATGTTTATAACGCGCATCCTCAGGATT
>JANNSF010000337.1:0-13145 GCA_031402315.1 bacterium
CTTATCACAATGGTACCGCGTCTTGAAGTGAGCCGAAGCTTATCACCATGTTTCACCCCGAGTTCTTTTGCATCGTCGGGATTTAGCTCCGCATATGACGAGGGCACCGCCTGATGCAATACAGGAATTCTGCGCGTCAGCGATCCGGAGTGCCAGTGTTCGAGAACGCGGCCGGTATTGAGCCAGTATGGATATTCGTCATCCGGAATTTCTGGAGGCGGTTCATAGGGGCGAATCCAAATCCAGGCTTTGCCATTTGGCTTACCGTAGAAGTCCCAGGCATCACCTTTGGCGGCCGGATCGTATTTTGCATGGTAACGCCATTTTGTTTCTTTACCGTTGGGACACGGCCACATCACGCCCGGATTGGCCTTTAGCGTTTCATACGTTGCCATCTGATGATCGGGGCCTTGATGAAAGAGTGAGTATTCTTTCCAGATTTCTTCAACGTGATTTTTTTTATCCCACGGAAAAAGGTTTTTATAGCCCAGACGCCGCGCCACTTCGATCATGGCCCATGCATCCGAAATACATTCACCCGGCGGCTCGATCATCTGTTCGAAGTGCTGTGTCCGACGCTCGCTGTTACCAAACATCCCTTCGCGTTCGATCCACATCGCACTGGGCAGAATGACGTCCGCGATATCCGTCGTCGGCGTTGGATAAACGTCGGAGACGACGATGAAGCGATCTTCCTTTTTCGTTGCGTCGCGATATCGTTTGAGTTTTGGCATGGTCACCATCGGATTCGTGCACTGAATCCACATAAAGCGGATATCGCCGCGATCGAGCGCGCGGAACATTTCTACGGTGTGGTAGGTTGGTTTCGCCGGAATCTTTTCAACGGGAATTTTCCAAATTTCCGCGGCATGTTTACGGTCGTGTTCATTCGTGACTTCGCCGTGTGGAAGGCGATGTGTAAAGCAACCCACTTCCCGTGCGGTTCCGCAGGCGCTGGGCTGGCCCGTGAGGGAAAAAGGGCTATTGCCGGGCGTGGAAATTTTTCCGGTTAACAAATGAATGTTGTAAACAAGATTTTGAATCCACGTCCCGCGCGTATGCTGATTCATACCCATGCACCAGAAACTAATCACCTTTTTATTGGGATCGCCGTACATGGCGGCCAGATAGCGAATGTCCTTCGCGGGAACTCCGGAAACTTTTTCAACAATTTCCGGTTTGTAATCTTCCAGAAACTTTTTGTATTCCTCAAACGAGGCGTTTTTAGGTTCGTCTGTAAAGGCAAATTTGTCTTCAAGCCCGTATCCGATATTGGTTTTGCCGCTTTTAAATGTCGTGTGACGCTTAATGAAACTCTCGTTCAGCCAGCCGTTCCGGATCAATTCATAGGCAATGGCATTGGCCACGGCCAGATCGGTTTGCGGTTTAAAGAGTATGGATTTATCGGCGGCCATACTGGTGCGGGTCGTCCGCGTTGCAAAGTCAATAATCTTGGCGCCGCGCCGCATCCGATTATCCAACATGCGCGAAAAGAGTACGGGATGCATTTCCGCCATGTTATTACCCCACAGGATATACACATCGGCATAGTCCATGTCTTCGTAGCAACCCATAGGTTCATCCATACCGAAACTCGTCATAAATCCTGTGACAGCGCTGGCCATACAGAGGCGCGCATTGCATTCCAGATTATTGGAGCCGATACCGCCTTTCATAAATTTCGAAGCGACATATCCATCGGGAACGGTCCATTGGCCGGAGCCGTAAATCGCCACGGAATCCTTTCCATTTTTGTCCATGGTCTCTTTCATCTTCGCCGCAACGAGATCGAGCGCTTCCTCCATGGTGGTTTCGACGAGTTGACCATTTTTCCGAATGAGCGGTTTGGTAAGACGGTCTTTGGCGTAAAACGCCATAACTGAGTGATAGCCTTTGACACATAAGAGTCCGCGATTGACCGGGCTAGCCGGATCGCCTTTGACGGCCACCGCGCGGCCTTTGGATAAGCCGATTAAAAGTCCGCATCCGGTTCCGCAAAACCGACAAGGAGACTTTTTCCACGTGAGTTCATCCTCGGGCAAGAGATTTTCCCACCGGCTATTAGGAAATACAATACCCGGAAATAGCGTTGCGGCCGTGGACATAGCGGCCACCGTGACCATGTGCTTTATCATTTCTCGGCGGTTCATAATAAAACTCCTGTCGAACCGGGCGCCGGATCCTCTTCAAAACCCGAGACCAGTGTTAAAAATTTAATGGATTCTATCGACTGCAGCTGTTCCTCCAGAAGTTTCTCGGCCGTTGCATCGGGCGTGTCCGTTATCAAGACGAGAATGTCGGTATTGTCGGAAGGGATAATTTCACAGCCGGACAAAGCGGTTAGGCTACACGTAAGTTCATACCGTTTTCCATCGGCGGGGTAGGCTAAATAACTTTTTAATGGCATATCAAACCCTTAAGAATGACCAATTTGCTTGGAATGGATGAAACGCGTGAAATTCAAAAACAGAATGTTTAAATTAAGGACATGCTTATCTTTAATTAGAGTAATCTATTGTTATTTCAAGCGCCATGACAAAAGTCATGTTTTTTGATAATAAGGGTTGGAAAATTTGGGGTCAGTTTGTAACGGAAACCTCCAGATCGCGGATTAGGCCATCGCCAATATCATAGATCCAACCATGCACGTCGATTTCCTGATCCCGCCGAAGTGCTTTTTGAATGATGGTCGTATTACTAATATTTTGAACCTGTTCCATCACGTTTAGTTCGCAAAGGCGATTGAGTCGTTGCTTCTGATCGGTGATGGCATCAAGATCCTTCTCGTGCCTTTTCATGACATCTTTGACGTGACGAAGCCAATTATCGATCAAACCCAGGCTATGGTGGGTGAGCGCCGCCTGCACACCACCACATCCATAATGGCCGCATAAGATGATGTGCTTCACTTTCAAAACTTCCACGGCGTATTCAATAACGGAGAGACAATTAAAATCGGTATGAACGACGACGTTGGCGACGTTGCGATGAACGAAAAGTTCACCCGGTTTCAGACCGACAATTTCATTAGCCGGCACGCGGCTGTCGGAACAGCCAATCCAAAGATATTCCGGCGATTGCTGATGAACCAATTGCTCAAAAAAATCAGGTTCTCTGGCTTTGACTTGTTCGGCCCATCGCTGGTTATTATCGAGGAGGTTTTTGAGTTGATTCATGAGAGTTCCTTTGGTTAACCGGTAAAATTTTTATCCGAATTCCAGTGGGATGGGTTGTCTAAAATATAATGTTGAATTCTATCCAATTCATCGCCTCGAATAATGTGTTCGTAATAATTCCGTTGCCAGACGGCAAAACCGGTCGTATTTCGTATGACATTTATTTTTCTGGCGGAAAACGTTTTGAATTGCCGAACGATTTCCGGTAATCCGTGTCGTTTTTTGTTGGCATGGGCCGGTTTATCAACGGAATCAATTTCGTGATTCATCGAGGGGGTGGGTTCGTCCACGGAATCGGTTTTTTGGTATGATAACGTAGTAGGGGTGGGTTCGGAACCCGCCCCTACGCCGATAAAATCGATATCGTCAATGGTTTGAATAATACCATGAATATGATTGGGCATTATAACAAATTCGCCCAATTCGATGTGCGAAACGTGGTGAATCAAATCAAACCATGTATAATTGACAATTCGGCCGAATTCGTTTATAATCATTTCCCCGTTTTTGATTTCACCGAATAGATTTTCCCGATTATGGGTACAGATCGTAATGAAGTATGCGCCTGATTTTGTATAATCATATCCTTTCAGGCGGATAGATCGTCGGTTGTGAATTTGGGTATTCATTATTCCTTCGGCGCCTTCTTGATCAAGCGTATGGAAAAAATCGTTAGCACCAAAATGACAACCCCCATCGCCATCCAGATCCATAGTTTATCATGAAACACCGGCGCATAAGGTTTGAACGGAACGAACATTTGTTCATCATCCAAAATGACATCACTTAGCTCCGTCGGGATGTTGTCCTTAAAATAGACTGCATCGTAAACCGGCGCTTTATCATTATCCTTTCCATAGACCAGCACATATTTCGAATCACCTTTGAGCTCGGCCTTTAGCCTGTATGGAACGGCAAAAACACTAAGACCTTTGATCTGCAAGGGCCGGTCATTAAAATTGCGAATGATGACTTTCACGCCGTGCACGCGAATGGCCGGACCCTCCAGTTTACGAGGTGATTCCAGAGAGGATAGAATTCCATGGGTCCATGCCTGCCACAAGACAATTTTGCCGGACGGCGTTATAGTACTGTCCTCGTAAAAATAGGCTTCCGCCTTGCGATAAAAATCGCGATCGGAGGATAACTCCAATTCAATCTTATCCATAGGATGTGCACGATCAAATTGAATGAGAATTTCGGTTGTACGATCCCTGACGTTTTCATGGATTTTGTATTGAACATAACGGACAGAATCCCAGCTTCCGGTTTGCACTTCGCTTTTGGCAACGAAAACATCGCTTTGAAGCGGAGTAATCGTGGGTGCACTTCCACCGGTCGTTGCGATGCTAAGGCGGTAATAACGATAATTTGAGGGCGTAAAATGTATCGTCGTGTAGTGGTAATTTACAAATTCATTTTGAATGCTGAATAGTCGATCATTCTGAACACCATCAATGCTCAGCCATGTTTGGTGATCGTGGCCGGCCTCCAGTTCAACGAATTTCCAATCAAAATTTTTTTCCACGAAATCAAAACGCAGCTGGTCGATCGTGAGATTGTCGGCAAGCTCGAATTCCATTTGATATATATTTTTGCCCTTGTCGTAAGCCCGATTGATCAGGGCGACGGGCGATTCAGTCAAATTCGCGCGTGTTTCAAGCCGCTCCAGGACATAAGGAATTTCAATTGTATCGCGGCTCTTCAATTCATACAGTCGAATATCCTCCGTGGACGTCATACGCGACAGAATATCCGCATCAATAGAGATTCCATACCAATCCGTGTTTTCGATTTTTTGTAGATCGCGGCGATAACGATACGTATGCATTTGTCCGAATACTAATGTGGGGAGAAAAATAGAAAGAAAAATACGCATTGTAGTTTTCATGCTTCGTCCTCGCCCAGAATAATGGTTTTATATTTTTGATATAGAAACGAGACCAATAACAGAATCAGACCAAACGGAATAAAGAGCATAATTTTCTCGATGAAGCCCATATCCCGTAAATCGTAGAAATATATTTTAAGAAATGTAATCGAGAAAAGGCCAATCCCGATCAGACGAAGCATTTTACGGCGTTTGGCGATGCCAAACCAAATCAACGCAAGCGAGTAAAGTCCCCAGAGAATACTGAAGCCAATGCGCTGCGCATAGTTTTTAGCAACATCCGGCGAACCTGAAAAAATCATACTCCAGGTTGTGAGTTCGCTTCCCAGTACGATTAGAACCATGGTATGTACGGCGACGGGGAGATAACCCTTACCGCGAAACGCCATGCTTTTTAATATTTGAAGGGTTAGCGCAAAATTAAGACACGCCGCAATAAAAACCGGATAACGGATGCCGATATACATCCAGGTCTTTGGATAGAACACGCTATCCGCGGCCGGTGTCAAATAAGATCCCCGCAATTGCCCCAGACTAAATAGGATGCCGCCAATAAAAACCAGGAAGACCATGACGTTGATGGAAACTTGAATTCCACTGAGCGTGCTGACTTTCCAACGGTAGTTGCAAAACCATGACGTGATACTCAGAAAAATTCCGCTATAGACAAAAAGCCAGATAGTTTTGAAGATCCGGAGGTCCTCATCAAAATGAACATGGTCAAAAATCTGATCGCCTTGTGATAGGGAATCGAGGTAGGTATCTTTGGTGACAACACGGCTTAGTTCGAATAAACGATCCAAGGTGTGGCCAATTTCCTGATGAAAAACAAAATAGCTGACGATGAAGAGGGCCGTTCCTGAGAATATTTTGATCGGAAGAGAATTCTTCGGGTGTGGAAATTTATTTCCGAAGGCCAGCCACACCATAAAACCGAGCATGCTCATCGTCCAAAGTCCCGAGAAAAAAGTGATATTGAGGATCGGAATCCATTCCGCGGCCAGCCGAGTACGGTCATCCCAATACTGCCAATCATGGAAGAGGCTAATGCAGCTTAGGAAGATCAACGCGCCGCTCGCGTATTCATAAAAAAATTCCCCGCGTGATCGTCCGAGCCAAAACAGAATGGCCGCGCCCGCGATCCATGCAAGGGTAACCCAATTTCCGTCGAGTTGAATCGGAATCGCGATCGCTACAAAAAGCAGTGCCATGGCCATGAGCGCATAAAACAAATGGCGATCCGCGAGACCGCGGCGCTGGATGAGTGCCGCGAAAGCGGCATGAACGGCCGCGATCAAAAGTGTAAAAAGGCCCAGAAATTCCTTCTGATGAAAGGGGACGAGGAGCGCATAACCGAAACCGAAGTAAACAAAACTATTGGTCAGAAGACGCGCGAGATCATAAGAAGAAAAGCTCTCTTTGCGTATAAACTTAAAGGCGGCAAACATCGCGTAGAACATCAAGAAGAAAATGGTGGCAAACAAAATGGCCGGTAAAAAATCATGTTCAAACGTGTAGCGGGTCGAGTAGTAGATTGTAAAAACGCCCCACGTAGCCGCGAAGGCCGCATAATTCATGATCCGCCAGCTTTTTTGAAATGCGACAATCAGAATCCCGACATTGATCAGCGTGACATAAGATAGTATGATAAGTCCGGTTCCTCCCGAATTCGAGGTACACAGGAAAGGAACCGCATACGCTGCCGCGAGCCCGAGAACGCCAATCGTTTGTTGATTGTACCGCGCCGCCGCGAGTACAGTGAACGCCGTAAGTATGGTGAGCATGACAAAAGTTGCCGATTGCGGGAGAAGCCCGTAAAAATCATACGCGGCATAGGTCGAAAAATAAAGGCAGGCCATTCCGCCTCCGAGCAAGACAGCACCAAAAACAGCGTATGGGGTGATCATGCGGTACGATGTACCAAGAAGCGCCAGACCAAAAGCGATCCCGATCAAAACGCGCCCGACGGGCCCTAAGATATCACCTTCGATGGCGGCCATGGTCAACACCGCGAGACCAATGAGTAATACAACAATACCGATGATAGTAAGAATTCTTCCTCCGATAAATTCTTCCACATTGCGCTTCGGCTTTGCTTCCACGATAGGCTTGGGCTTTTCAATAGGAACGGCAATTTTTGGTGGTATGGAAACGGCCACAGGTGTTGACTCCGTGTGGTCCCGGGGCTCTACTTTTTCGCCTCGAATTTGTGAAAGTTCTTCCCGAACCTGACTTAGATCGGTTTGTGTGCGAATCAGTGTTTGCGTGATAAAATTAAGACGCTTCTCTAATTCCTCGACTTTATTCGGCTCACTCATAATTCAAAATTCCATTTTTGTATAGAAAAAATTAAGCAAAATAAAACAGGGAATCAATTTTTGAATAGGCGTTGGTACACCCGTGTCTTGGATTTGCTAGCTTACTGGAAAGTAGATCGTAAAGGTGGTTCCGATTCCGGCCTTGGTTTCGCAACGGATTGAGCCTTGATTTTTAATAATCAGTTTGTGGACAACCCCAAGACCAAAGCCATGTCCATGTCCCTTTGTACTATTTTGACCGTGAAATAAATTTTGCAGAACGAAATCCGGCAATCCGGGTCCACGATCTTGGACTGTCGTGCGCAGCAATCTGGGGCTGGGGTTGGAAAATTGTATGACGATGTCGCCTGCACTTACAGCTTCTGCAGCATTCTTCAGAAGGTTTAGAAAAATATGTTGGATCTCAGTTTCATCGGCAAAAATTTTCGCGTCCACGGCGGTATTTTCAACACGGATCGTAACGTTTTCAAAAATAGGATGAACCTTGATAAACGAAATCATACGGCGTAAAAGATACGCCATGTCGAAATTCGTCGCGGTTGTTTCCGGTGCATTTCGACAGAACTTCGCCGTAAATTTCCCCATCTTTTCAACGCCTAATTTTGTCTGACCCAAACGATAGATAATTTCCTTCTCATTTTTCTTGGCTAAGCTCTCTTCGAGCAAATAAAGATGAGCATTGACCATCATAAGCATATTATTGAGCTCATGGCCGAGTTCCGGAATACTAATCGAAGGCGTATTGGGCGCAGACGTCATTGAAACCCCTTTTTTCAAATACTTAAAATACAAAACCACACTCATAACCATCGGAAAACTGATTTATTCCCAATATTTCATATTTTTTGCGCGCGGTTCTTTGGTTTACAAATACTTTGTTTGAAAAAGGGAAATTGCCGTCAGAACTTTATTTCTTGATATAGGCTCTATTGTTCAGTAAAATTTACGGTCTAATATGTCATCTATCATTTGTATGAGTATCTTTACTGAGTTGGCCTAGGATTCGAAAGAAAAAAAATTGATCAGACTTGGAGATTGATTGAATAGAGTTTTCCATACGGTTGTTAGTGGTATACGCGTTCACGTCCTGTTTTTATGTTTGGGAGCGGGATTGATAGCGAGTTGTTCAGTTAATAAATTGGCCGTGAATTCTCTGGCCGATGCGCTCAGCGAAGGGAATACCGGCGTTTATGCATCGGACGACGATCCGGAGTTGATCGGCGAAGCCTTGCCATTTGCCCTTAAGACCATGGAATCTCTTTTAGAAGCGACACCCCGTCACAAAAAATTACTCATCGCGACGGCTTCCGGTTTTGTCAAGTATGCACATGCATACGTCTTGCGTCCGGCCGATGCGATGGAATCGATCAATCTCCAGGCGGCGCGTGAACAGAGAGTTCGCGCACAGCATCTATTCCTTCGCGCGCGTAATTATGGATTGCGGGCGCTTGAAATCACCTATCCCTCCATTTCCGATTCTTTATTAAAGAATCCTGTTTCGGCCGTGGCCCGATTTCGAAAGGAAGATGTGGAGGCGATTTACTGGACCGGTATCGCCTGGGGCTCGGCCATTTCCGTCGGCAAGAACGATATGGCTTTGGTTGGAAATTTTCCTATCGTAAAAGCAATGATGGAACGTGTGCTTCAGCTTGACGAGAGTTGGGGCGAAGGAGCTATTCATGAATTTTTTATCATCTTGTCCGCCGGAAAATCTGAATCGGAAGGTGGCGCGAAGGAAGCCAACCGACATTATGCGAGAGCGATGGAGCTCAATGGCGGCCGTTCCATAAGTCCACACGTTATTCTGGCGGAGTCGGTTTGCATACAGAAACAGGATCGTACTCAATTTAAAGAGCTGCTTAACAAAACACTGGAATTCGACGTAGACCGATATCCCGAGAATCGGCTTGCTAATATTTTCGCGCAGCGCAAGGCACGTATGCTGATGATGAATATCGACAATCTTTTTTTAGAATAACGAAGCGCAAATAAGACGCACGATTAAAAATTTAATGCAAAAAAAATGATACGAGATAATGAATTAGGAGATGGCCATATGAGGGTAAGTTTTATTCGACCGGTTTTGATCGTGCTTTTTTTTCAGTTATGCAGTGCACCGTCAATGCCTACGATGGCATCGGTTGAAAATGACGCGGCTGCCGTCGTAATAAAGATGGCGACGCTTGCCCCGAGCGGTTCGGCGTGGCACGAAAATCTTAAAGAAATGGGCGAGGCGTGGAAGACCGCCAGTGACGGGTCCGTGACGCTTCGGATCTACCCCGACGGTGTAGCCGGAGATGAAGCGGATATGGTGCGCAAAATGAGAATCGGGCAATTGCAAGGTGCAATGATTACGAATGACGGGCTGAGTCGACTTGTTCCTGAAATAAATGCGCTCACCATCCCGATGGCGGTGGACTCCTGGGAGGCGCTGGATCGTGTGCGCAATGTTTTGAAGCCGCGATTGGAGTCACTTTTGGAGGCGCAAGGTATTATCGTACTCTATTGGGGCGATGTAGGTTGGGTGCGCTTTTTTGTAAATAATGCGGATCCATCGGTCAAAGTCGTCCAGAAAGCGAAGCTATTCGTCTGGTCCAGCGATGACGGCACCGCCGATATTTGGAAAGCCTCCGGTTTTAATACGGTCCCGCTTTCGGCAACGGACATGTTGCCGGGATTGCAGACCGGTATGATCAATGCGTACAACTCTACCGCGCCAATGGCGCTTGCGAGTCAATGGTTCGCATTTACTCCCTATATGATTGATATGCCTTGGGCGCCTCTTATTGGCGCAACGGTCGTGACCAAGGATACATGGAACAAAATTCCGGAGTCCACACGGTCTGAACTCAAGCGTATCGCGGAAGAAGCCGGCAGCCGCCTTCAAATAGAAAGTCGCCGCATGGATGAGCAGGCCGTCACCGAAATGAAAAAGCGTGGTTTGAAAATTATCAAGCCGACCGATGCTCAATTTAAAGACTGGAAGACGGTTGTTCAATCTGCCCATATGAAGATTCGTGGAACGCTGATACCGGAGAAATGGTTTGATGATGCGATGCGTGCGGCCAAAGGAGAGAAATAAATCATGTCTATCGATCTCAAAGAGTTGGGGCCTGTCGAAGGCGAAAACGTAAACACTCGGGTCGAGCAAATTCTAGCGGCCCTTGTCGTTCCAGGATTCTTGGCGATTGCTTTAATTCCGGTTGTAATAACCATTGGACGGTGGGTGCCGGGCCTAACCATTCCGGGCGCCGCCGGCTGGGTGCAACATCTCACGTTGTGGCTGGGATTGTTGGGCGCCTTACTAGCCACTCTGCGCGTGCAACATTTATCCGTGACTATTTTACAACTCTTCCAAAAGAATCGCATTACTCCAATATTGGAATTGATTGCCGGCGCCGGAGCAGTCGGTATACTGCTGTGTCTCACGCTGGCATCGATTAATCTGGTTATTGCTCAATATCCCAGCCCGGAAAATCTAGCAGGCTGGTTTCCTATCTGGCTGGCACAATCGGCTATGCCTGTCGCTTTTTTTGCGATGGCCGTAGGCACGGTCATGGTGACGGCCAAAGATTGGCGACAACGACTAATGTTGACCGGGCTTGCGCTGTTCTTTGGTCCGATTCTGGTGATGGCGCCGGAGTGGCTTTATTCATTTATTAATATTCCCGGCAGTATTTTACTTGTCGTGCTTGCCTTACTAGGCATGCCGCTTTATGCGGTTCTCGGTGGTGCTGCGCTACTCCTATTTTTCACGATGGATATTCCTATCGCTTCTGTTTCCGCAGAAACCTATCGCATTGTTACGCAACCGGTTTTGCCAAGCATCCCTCTTTTTGTATTGGCCGGATCCGTTTTAGCGGCGGGCGGAGCGCCACAGCGCTTAGTACGATTGGTTCAAGCCTGGACCGGCTGGTTGCCGGGCGGTTCCGTCGTCATGACGGTTATCGGATGTGCGGCTTTCACGGCGATCACGGGCGCGTCGGGTGTGACCATCATTGCGCTGGGTGGCTTGTTATTACCCATTCTGATGGCGTCCAAGCTCGACGAGCGTTTTAGTATAGGACTTCTTACGGCATCCGGATCGGTGGGATTACTATTTCCGCCGAGCTTACCGGTTATCCTGTATGGTATTTACGGTCACGTTGCCATCGATCGTTTATTTATTGCAGGCCTTGTTCCGGGTGTTTTGTTGATAATCCTCCTGAGCGTTTATAGTGTATATCGCAGCCGCGCTCAGAAGAATCCAAGGCAACCCTTTGACTTCCATGAAGCTCTTAAAGCTACGTGGATATCCAAAGCGGATTTAGTTTTGCCGCTGCTGATTTTTGTAGGATTGTTTGGCGGTTTTCTGACCGTGGTGGAGACCGCGGCGTTCACAGCATTGTGGGCAATAATCTTGGAGGTTGTCATTCATCGCCAACTTGATTTTCGTCGTCGGCTTCCGGTGGCCATGATGGAATCGGCCGTATTAGTTGGCGCGCTCTTGGCGGTACTCGGAACGGCGTTAGGATTGGTATCCTACTTTGTCGACGAGCAGATTCCGATGAAAGCCACCGAATGGGTTGTACAGACGATACAATCCAAATTTGTATTCTTGCTGGTACTGAATCTAATGTTGCTTCTGGTCGGGATGCTGATGGACGTTTTTTCAGCCATCGTCGTCGTCGTACCGTTGATTGCACCCATTGGGCTTGCTTTCGGTATTGAGCCGGCACACTTAGGTATTATTTTTCTTGCCAATCTTCAACTCGGTTATCTCACACCACCGGTCGGTATGAATCTTTTTTTCTCTTCTTTACGTTTCAAGCGTCCTTTACTTGAAATTTTTAGCTCGGTGGTGCCTTTCATGATCATTTTTATCGTCTGGGTGCTATTGATTACTTATGTGCCGTCGTTGACGGTTGACGTGGCGGGAATGTTCAGATAGGAAATGAAATAGATTGTTATCCGTTGTACGATGATTACCTGATCGTTAGGATCTAAGCGACGTACCTTATTTTTTAGGTTTTCCCGCAAGTTTCTTCTGAGCGGCTGTGTGGTATGCCGTCGTCAGAGCATCTTTGAGAATAGCTCGACCCACCTTATCTAATTCAATATATGTAGCGCCCTGCGCCCCCCATGCATTGGGAACCGGATAGATGATCGTCGGATCATAGGATGAAAATGACGATTGATCCGGGAGGGATAATTTTACCATCGCCCGATTATTTTTTTCATCGAGGGTAGCAAAAATTTTTTTATTGACCCGAAAAGAAATTAATTCGAAGTGTGGCAATTGCACGACGTCGGCGAAAGAGAGTGCCAATTTTGTGAATGCGGGGATAGTGATCATGAGCCCTTTGGTAATGTTTTGTTCTACTCGTCCATTTCTTCGGGATTTTGCCGAACTTCCCTTTCCTTTACAGGAAAGGATGGAGTTTGGTTCTCGGTCCACCTAAAAATCGATATTTTCAACAAAGATTACGCTCCGGAAAATAAGAATCAAACCATAAATACCCCAATTCCCCCTGACATAATGCTGTCACTAAGTCCCATTATATTAGATCGAAATTAATAATGACTATAACCAATTGAAAGGACTTATGAAAAAAACGGTATTCATCATTTTGCTTCTATCTCTCATGGCCTGCAATCCGGAGCGCAGGAAATCCGGTGAATCTATCATCGAGGTCGCTGTATATTCCGTAAAAAAGGAATATATTGCAGGGTATCCGGAGACGACAAAACAAACGCGGAATCTTCTTGAAGGCATTAAAG
>JANNSF010000338.1:0-2117 GCA_031402315.1 bacterium
CTCATTGCACAAATCGCTCCGAATGGTGGAACGATCTCCGGTTCTTCCTCGATCGTACAGCTCGATGCATGGAATTGGGAGGACGCTTCCCTCACCAGGGATGATGGAATCTTTTTGAATTGGCCTTCGATGAATTTCACCGCCGGATTTTTTGCTCCTCCGCTCGATGTTCAAAAGAAAAATTCCGAGAATCAGCTAAAAAATCTCTTTCAAATCATGGATGATGCTCGTGCTTATTGGTCTGCCAAGAAAAATGGTAAAATTGAAAAAATCGATCAGCGCGGCGAGGCCATGTTGAGCGTATTTGAAAAGAAAAAAACACTTTTCATCCGGGCTAATCAAGCGAAACAAATTCAATCTGCCATTGCTTTTAGCAAGACTTATGACGTTAAAATTGTCATCGTCGGCGGCAACGACTCATGGCTGGTGGCACCGCTTTTGAAGCAACATGACATAGCGGTCATCCTTGTGGAGATTCACGCGATTCCTTCCCGCGATGACGAAGATTACGATCTGCGCTACAAATTACCCAAACTGCTGAAAGACGCAGGCGTACGTTTTTGCATTTCCGCCCCCGGTTATTGGCAACCTCTCAATCTTGCGTTTCAAGCCGGAACCGCCGTCGCCTATGGATTATCATCCGAGGAAGCACTAAGCGCGATTACAAAAGACGCGGCAGAAATTTTGGGTATTTCACATCGCGTCGGAAGCCTTGAAAAGGGAAAGGATGCTACGTTGATCGTATCCGACGGAGACATTTTGGATATGCGCTCGTCGAATGTCATTCATGCTTTTATTGAAGGGCGCGAGCTTAATCTGGGAAATAGACACAAGGATTTGTATCAGAAGTGGAAGACGAAGTATAAAAAGCAGTAAGTCCAAGGGATAGCCGGATTATTCGAATACAAGAATACGGCCTTCTATGAAAATCGCAATCGAGTAATCTATTTAGATTCAAAAAAAATCATGACGTTTCTAATATGTTATTCTGAAAGAATCTTTTTAGATCGAAGAAATAGTTTCCTTCGCAATCTGTTTTTACGGGTGGGCGTGATGTATGCGTAATCGCTTCTTTTATTGAATCCCTACCTTCATTCAAAAAGGATTCTTTCAGAATGACATGGTTATATGACAAGTATGTGCATCTAAGCCAAAGGTATTTATTATATCGCAGAATTAAGACCTGCTAATTGCAGCACTTAACAATTAGCAGAGTAATATCGTCGGTTTGGTCCACGTCGCCTGTGAATTTTTTGACATCATCAAAGACCACGGTTTTGATTTCCGGTGCGCTGAGGTGGCACTTCGCCTTCACAAGTGCATCTAAACGACCATCCCCATACATATCTTCTTTGTCATTTTCCGCCTCTGTTATTCCATCGGTAAACATTACCAGAGTATCGCCGTTGCCTATGTCCAAACGCTGTTCCACATATTTGTCATACTCCATCATACCCAAAGGAATTCCTCCTTCGGTCAGTTTGGTGATCCCACCGGCACGAATAAGAAGGGGTGGATTATGCCCTGCGTTCACATAGGTTAATGATTTCGTTTTTGGATCAATCACGGCAAGAAAGCACGTAATAAATTTTTCATCCGTACTATTTCTCAGGATCGTGCGGTTTAGCTTTCTAACCAGCGAGACCAAATCAAAGGAACTTTCTAAATAGGCTCTGAGTGAGGCCTGAAGCGTAGACACAAGAAGGGCCCCCGGAACACTTTTACCCGACACATCCGCCATGACAAGAGCCATACGGCCGTCCGGCAAAGTAATCGCGTCATAATAGTCTCCCCCAACCTGGCGGCTGGGAACATTCATCCCGGAGATCTCAAATCCCGGAATCTGCTGAATGTCCTTCGGCAAAATCATACGCTGAATGGCTGCGGCGACTTCTAATTCTTTTTCAATGCGTTGCTTTTCCAATTCGGATTCATGCAATTGTGCATTCTCAATAGCGATACACGCATCAACTGAAAGCGTATCTAAGAACTCCACATCGCTTTCATCAAAAAGTCCGCGTTTGTTATTGATAATCTGGAATACGCCAATCATCTTGCCATCACGGTTACGCATCGGAGTGCATAACATACTCTTGGTATGGAAACCCGTTTTTTGA
>JANNSF010000339.1:0-13640 GCA_031402315.1 bacterium
ACGGTTCAATTTTGAGGTTTTTTCCGAAGGCAAGAAATTTTCAGAGCATCGCCATCTCTGGGATCGATACACGGGCAAATATCGCGTAGAAGGTAAAGCAAGGGATGGGGAGTATTGCGTTTTGTTTGATGATATTTATAATAAGATCGGTAGAGCTTATTCAGAGGACAATATTCTAAAGGATTCTGCGCTCGCCGATAAAATCAAATATGGGTATCGTCGATATATAAACGATACATATTGGCTACTTATGCCATGGAAATGGGAGGATCCAGGTGTCCAAGCAGTCTACGAGGGCGTCCGATTTGACTCGTTAACCGGTGTCTCATGTGACGTTATAAAACTCACATTTGACAGTGTTGGATTGACACCCAAAGACACTTACTGGGCCTACGTGGATACCAAGACGCACTTGATGGTTAAGTGGGTCTTTGAACTTCAAGACAATAAGGAAACAGGCGAATTTCGATGGGCGGACTGGATCACGATTAATGGAGTGAAATTTTCTCAATCAAAGGTAGGCACGGGCAAAACGACAATAAAAACCACTTCAATACAAATTTTGAATACGATTGACCCACGCGTTTTCGAGGATCCCAAAGTCACGCTTCCATAATGGACGCCATTGTAAACAAGTACGGTCTCATCGGCAGTCCGATTTCTCACTCCTTCTCTCCATTGATTTTTAACAAAGCGTTTCTTGAATTGGACATCAATTCTAAGTACGACCTTCTTGATGTCCAAGAATCCGAATTAGAGTCTTTTTTCCACGGCGAAGTAATTCAGCAATTGAAGGGATTCAACGTAACTACGCCTCTTAAGCGATCGGTAATTCCTTATATGGATACGCTGTCTACAGATGCTGAGGCGCTTGGTGCAGTAAATACAGTCATGATCAAAGACGGAAATCTTGTCGGCTACAATACCGATATTTATGGCTTTTCGGCTCCGCTGCAAAAATTCCAGGATGATTTAAAACATTCAAACGCCCTCCTTTTTGGTGCAGGTGGAGCGGCTAGGGCAGTGGCCACTGCGCTTGTGAGGGACTATAATATCTCTGCACTGACGATCATCAATCGCTCTCAGGGGCGTGCCGACGAATTCTCAGTATGGTTCTCTCAATTGTTTCCGTCTATTCCATTAACATTCAATTCACACAATTCGACCTATAAGATTATCATCAATGCGACAAATGTAGGTAGAATCTCTTCCGAATTTATAGGGGGTGATGACTTTTTTAATAAACAGGCCATTGTCTATGATTTGGTGTATAATCCTATTGAAACAGAATTCCTAAAAAAGGCCAAGCAAAAAGAGGCAAAAGTAATATATGGATTTGAAATGTTGCTTTATCAGGCCGAAAGGGCATTTGAATTATGGACTCAACAAAAAATGCCGACGGAGGTCATTCGTTCAATTCTTGAAAAAAAACTGGATCATGGCGCCAACAATCCAAGATAAGCGGCTCTTAACACAAATAGCTCGTGAAGCGATTGAAACCGAACTAGGTATACAACAGAGCAAGAATCATCCACTCGGTGATTTCTTCCTTCAAAAGGCCGGAGCTTTTGTGACGCTTGAAAAAAAAGGCCGATTACGCGGGTGTATTGGCTTTATTGAAGTTAGAGATACCTTGATAAATACCGTTCGTCAAGCTGCCATTGCCGCGGCCTTTGAGGACGATCGTTTTGATCCTATAGCAAAAGAAGAAATGGACGATCTACAAATTGAAATTTCCGTAATTTCCCCGATGCGGTTGATAAAAAGTACGGAGGAAATAATTCCCGGAGAACATGGAATTTTCATCCATAATAAAAACGCACACGGATTGCTCTTACCTCAGGTCGCTACCGAGTATGGATGGGATAGAAAGGTATTTCTGGAGCAAACATGCATAAAAGCCGGGCTTCCGAAAGACGCATGGCAGTGGAAAGATACAACGATAGAAGTTTTTACCGCGACTGTTTTTAGCGAATCCGAATTAGGGAAAACATAGATGAAACGAATTTCAATGATTCTGCTTTTTATGATAATGTTGCCTGCGGCTTCCTTCACCCACGAACGAATGACCGGTGGACTCAATATCCTTCTGCTCGCGCCGATTGTTTATGGTAATCGGACGGATTCTGAGGTCATCACTAAAATCCAATCAAAGCTCAATTCTTACTCTACGTGTTACGCCTCCAATTTCACGCATGACAATGCCGCAAGTTTTAAGATTCGTTTTCGTTATACAATATTGTGGAATGGAAAAGTTTCGGACATCCAGATTCTTTTCAGCGGAACAAAAAATCAAGGCATGACAGACTGCTTGACGTCTATTCTGGCGCAAATCGCATTTGATGCAGTTCCAAAAACCGAAGGAAATAGTGTGGTAGAACAGTCCATCCTTTTCAGGTATGAATAGAACTATCGATAGGTTGGTTTTTTCTCGTAGGGGATAGTATCCTCAAAGCCCGCCATTTCAAATCCCCGCAACCTTAGAGCACAACTATCGCAATCACCACAAGCTTTTTCGGAATTCTGATAACATGACCATGTCAGGTGAAGCGGTGCATTCAATTGGTTTCCTTTTTTGACAATTTCGGCTTTCGTTAAGTCAATCAAGGGTGTTTCAATACTTATCGAACTTTGTGGCTTTGTGCCAAGAGAAATCATGGTATTAAAAGCATGAAAAAAGGTTTTCCGGCAATCCGGATAACCGGAAGAGTCTTCTTCAACCGCACCAATAAATACCTTTTTAGCGCCTATAACCTCTGCCCAGCTGACGGCCATGGCAAGTATATTGGCATTGCGGAAAGGAACATACGAACTCGGTATATCGTGGCTGGCAAGATTAGGACTTGTTACACGAATATTCAAATCAGTTAAACTTGAGCCGCCAATTTGATTCAGGTAGTCCACGCTGACAATCAACTTTCGCTCCCTTGGAATGGTGTAATAGTCGGATATGTCTTGAAATGCTTGTTCTTCGCGCTTCTGTGTACGTTGACCGTAGTTGAGGTGGAGCATACAAAGTATGTACTTCTGTTGCGCAATGGCTGCAGTCACACAGCTATCCATACCGCCGCTCAATAGAACTATCGCTAAAGGCTTCATGCTATTCTAACGACATCTCAGTCTGTGCGTAGGTGCTTTGTGTTTCAAAAACAGATATTTTTAAGGATTGAAGATTTGAATAGGAGCGCAATTCCAGCGAAATCCGGTGTGCCAGATGCTTTGAAAGATTTTCTGCCGTAGTCAGAAAATTAACATGAACGACCTTAAAATTGGTCGTTGACAAAAAATTCTTCATAATGAGATCGTCGGGTGAGCACATAAAAGCATGATCGAATTCCATAATGAGAGGCTTCACGATACGCTTGAGTTCGGAGTAGTCCATAACCATACCTTGCGCGTCCGTCATACCTTCTATTTCAACCACTGCACGATAGGAGTGTCCATGAATGTTTTGACATCCACCCCGGTGGAAAGGCAGGCGATGAGCCATTTCCCATCGGAATTCCTTGGCAATTTTAACCGTTTTCTCCACTAAACTCCTCGTGTTTCTGGCTTCCATATCATTTTGTGCATTTGAATTTGAAAACGTAGATTGGGAATTTCCACCTGAATTTTCTCCGAGAGTATCCAATTGACGATGTCAACAGGCTCAACGGAATCGAATACCGGCGAGAACAATATTTGGCAGACGCGCTTTGATACGCCGTATTCACGCACAAGGTTTAATGCCCAATCAAAATCAGCTCTATCCGCAATTACGAATTTGACCTCGTCGTGTGGCAAAAGGTGATCCACATTCCCTAAGTAATTCTTTGACTCCATCTCACTCGAAGGACATTTGAAATCAACGATCTTCAAAACGCGCGTATCGACATCGGAAACGTCAATACTCCCACCGGTTTCTAACATAACCTCGTAACCCCGATCGCACAGTGCCGTCATGAGGTCACGAGACCGTTTCTGAAGCAGAGGCTCGCCGCCTGTGATTTCAACTAATTTGCAGCCAAACGCCGCCACGGCCTCCAGAATAGCGTCGATCGTGAAATCCTGGCCGTGGTAAAAGGCATATTCTGTATCGCAATAGTTGCATCGCAAATTGCAGTAGGTGAGCCTGACAAATACGCACGGG
Source organism: bacterium (assembly GCA_031402315.1). GTDB lineage: Bacteria > CLD3 > CLD3 > SB21 > SB21 > JANNSF01. The sequence goes on from JANNSF010000339.1 coordinate 4,130, forward strand.
CGGCCGGCATGGGAGGATTCACCCTGGATACTGAAGAAGATTTCGTTGACCTTTAAGAGGTCGTTATCAATAAGTTTATCCATCGGCGCGAATATATTCATTCCGCAGGTGACTCGCAATATTTGCAATTTTTATTTTGAAAAAATCATGTAAATCAACTATCTTCACGCGCTTATTATTAGAGAAGTGTATTATGAAAAGAAAAGCCGTAAAAACTATTAAAAAATCCTCCGGGAAAAAAGTAGTAAAGCCCAAGGCTCGCAAGAGCTCACAGGAATTCAAATTCTCCTCCGCGGATATTGAAAAAATCGCACGAAGCCTTGAAACGGATACGCAAGACTTTGGAAATCATTTTCGGTTTTATCTTGAAAACAAGAAAGAGGGGAGAAAGTTGACTCTTGAAGTCTATCCGGAAATTCCTATCGGACGGCAGAAAGGGGCGCTTATTACGGTTTATACGCCGAATGCCCACTTGCAATTGCAATTCTGCACCGGCTATGTGATCAGCGAGATGCTTGGCGAAGTGACTTTTGTCGGCGTCGAAGGGAAAAAATTGTCCGGATTGATCATTGAAAAAGGCGCGGCCTGCTCGCTCTATGCCAATGTTGATAAGAAGCTGCTTTCGGGAGAACTCACTCAACTTGGACCCGAAATCATGCTGTCCGGTATTGCACTGAGCCTCACCGAATTAATTTTCGACCAAGAAAAATAATGGAATTCGTAGCGGAGATCGAAAAGACTTCCATAAAAGACATTCAGACCAAATTAGCGAATGGAAGAAAGAAACTTTATTTGGAGACCTATGGTTGCCAAATGAATGTTTATGATTCCGAATTAGTCACCAGCATCATGCAAGGGCTCGAATACGACCTAGTGGACCATTATGAAAATGCGGACGCGATTTTTCTAAACACCTGTGCTATTCGTGAAAATGCAGAACAACGGGTTTGGGGACAATTGGGCCACTTCAAACAATTAAAAGAGCAGAAACCTGAATTGATCATCGGCGTTCTCGGATGTATGGCAAAACATCTTGAAGGTGCAATTCATAAAAAACGCCCGTATGTTGATCTTGTTTTGGGTCCAGACTCCTACCGACAAATACCCTCACTTCTCAAAAAAGACGAGCCTCTAATCCAGATTAGAAGTCCGAAAGACGATCAGGAATTTCCTCTTCAGGAGTACCGCGATTTTAATTTGAATGGATATCAAATGGACACCCGTCTTTCGCGGACGGAAGTGTATGAAGATATTTCACCGGCACGCAACTCCGGAAATACGGCTTGGATAGCCATTATGCGGGGATGCGATAATTTTTGTACGTTTTGTGTTGTGCCTTTTACACGTGGGCGGGAACGCAGTCGTAGTGTGGAAAGTGTCCTGGAAGAAGCAAAGAAAGCTGTTGACCAGGGATTTAAAGAGATTGGACTATTGGGACAAAACGTCAATTCATACCGTGATCAAGGTAAAGACTTCACTTATTTAATGGACAAAGTCAGCGGCATTGCCGGTATTAAACGTATTCGATTTACCACTCCGCACCCCAAAGACTTTCCGGAATCGCTTTTGCATTTGATTGCGGAGCGCGAAAATATTTGCAAGCAAATTCACATGCCTCTACAATCGGGATCGAATCGTATTTTGGACTTAATGAATCGTACGTATACGCGCGAGGAATTTTTGGATCTGATCAAACGGACGCGTGAAATTATTCCCAACGTTGCGATTTCAACCGATGTGATTTCGGGTTTCCCGGGCGAAACGGAAGAAGATCATCGCGATACCATGGCTGTTTTCAGACAGGCTAAATTTGAATCGGCGTTCATGTTCAAGTATTCGGCGCGCATCGGAACAAAAGCCTATCTCATGAAGGACGATGTTTCCGAGGAAGCCAAATCCCGACGGCTTCAAGAGATCATTGATTTGCAAAAGGAAATCACTGCCGAAAATATCAAATACCAGATGAATACGATTCAGGAAATAGTCATTGAGGGGGAAAGCCGCCGATCAAAGGAGCTTTTTTATGGAACGACCGATCGCGCCCAAAGCGTTGTCGTACCTAAAGGAAATTTGCAAATCGGAGATTTTGCTCGTGTTAGAATAAGCAAAATCGAAGGTCACGCACTTTTCGGCGAAATTGTAAATGCCTTCTGAATTTCTTGAGAAAGTAAAAAACTCCGCCCTCTTTAAGTCTTTCATTCAAAAAATAGATTCCCGAAGTAATTTTCGAATTGCCGGTCATGCAGGATCCTTTGACTCGATCATAGTCTTCTTGGCGGCCGTAGAGGTCTTGGACGTCAAGCAGAATCTTTTGGTCATCACGGAGAACCAGGATCAATATAACCGCCTTCTTGACGACCTGATCTCATTGCGCGATTTTCATTGGCCTGGAATTGAAATTTTCGGCTATTCGGAGGACGAAAATCTTCCTTTTGAATCAATGGAAACCGAAGAGGCGATTCTCACGGAGCGCCAGATTTGCATAGAAAGTCTGATTCAGCGTCAAAAATCGATCATTGTCACAACAATAAGGGCTCTTTCAAAAAAGATTCCAAAGCCTGAACAGCTTACGGAATACAAGATTGAGCTAAAAATCGGGGAAAATTTCAAATTCAGTGATCTAAGCCAGCTTCTGCGCGAATTGGGCTTCGAGCAGGAAGATGTCGTTGAACGAGCCGGCAGTTTTGCCATCCGGGGCGGAATTATCGATATTTACCCATACGGCCTGAAAAACCCAGTTCGAATTGAGTTTTTTGCCGATGAGATAGAAACCATGCGCAGTTTTGACATCATTTCTCAGCGATCGGTTGAAAATCTCAAGGAGTGTTCGATCTATCCCGGAAATAGGGGAATTTCAATTCATGAAGGACTATTTTTAGACTATATCTCAAAAGAAGCTCTGATTGTATGCACGGATTACGATGGATCGAAGTTGAATTTGCAGACCTATTTTGATGAAATCAACTCACATTTGGCGAAACTGAAGGAGAAATCGGATTGGGAAATTGAAGATCATCTGCTCGCCGTAGATGCCCTTTTCAATCGGCTGACAGCATTTCATTTGCTTAATCTTGGCCGATCATCAAGTTCCTTCCCGGAGGAATTCGCCTTCGAGACTCATCCCATAGAGTCCTTTAACGGGCACATTAACCTATTCCGCGAGAAACTGGATAGCATCAAGTCCACACACAAAATTCAAATACTATGCAATAATCAGGGTCAGTCAGACCGGTTGAATGAATTATTAGAAAACGACGAATCTCAAGGGCTTCAAAACGGGATTGATTTTTGGACTTTTGTGGGCGAACTGCATGAGGGCTTTTACTACTTTGATTTGGCCGTTTATACGGATCACCAGATATTTGGCAGGACGAAGCGAACTAAGTACCATCGAAAATTTAAGACCGCACAAGCCATTAAGCATCTTCAGTCGTTGAAACCGGGCGACTACGTCGTACATGTGGATCACGGAATTGCCCGTTATGCAGGACTTGAAAAGGTCAAAACGGGGGAGCACACAGAAGAGTGTCTAAAACTGATGTATCAGAATGGGGACAAGGTATTCGTGCCATTGGAGCACTTCTCTCGTGTCCAAAAATTCTCATCTGAAGAGGGAGCAGAGCCGAAGCTTAATAAACTCGGAAGCATCGACTGGGAGCGCGCCAAATCGCGGACAAAAAAAAGCATTAGGGACATTGCGCAGGATCTGATAAAGCTCTATGCTGAAAGAAAATCAAAGAAAGGCTTTGCCTTCACTCCGGATTCACATTATCAGTATGAACTGGAAGCCTCATTTGAGTTTGAAGACACAGTGGACCAGGCAAAAGTCACAGCCGAAGTGAAGCTGGATATGGAGTCTGAAAACCCGATGGATCGTCTTGTATGTGGGGATGTCGGCTACGGAAAGACGGAAATTGCAATCCGAGCCGCCTTTAAGGCCGTTCAAGATAACAAGCAGGTCGCCGTCCTGGTTCCGACAACGATTTTAGCAGATCAACATTTTGAGAATTTCACTTCCAGACTTAAAGAATTCCCAGTGGTAGTAGATGTTATTTCAAGGTTTAGGAGCCCAAAGGAACAGAAAGAGACCATCGAAAAACTCAAGAATAAAAAGGTTGACATTATAATTGGAACCCACCGTCTATTGTCTAAAGATATTGAATTTTCTGAACTTGGACTTCTTGTTGTTGATGAAGAGCAGCGCTTCGGGGTCACGCACAAGGAAAAACTACGCCAATTGAAGTCGACCGTGGACACATTGACCTTAACCGCGACGCCCATTCCAAGAACTCTTCATTTTTCTCTCATGGGTGGGCGCGATTTGTCCATCATCAATACGCCCCCTCATGACCGTCTGGCCATTAAAACTGAAATAATCCAATACGACGAAGAAACAATTTACAACGCCGTAATGAGGGAAATCGACCGCGGTGGACAGGTCTACTACGTGCATAATAGGGTGCAGAGCATTGATCAATATTCCGGAATGCTCAAAATGTTCCTACCCAAGGTTCGTTTTGGTATAATTCACGGGCAGATGAATGCCAATGAAGTTGAGAATATCATCCACGCCTTTCACAAAAAGGAATACGATGTCCTGATGGCGACGACGATCATAGAGAATGGGATCGATATTCCTAATGTCAATACCATAATAATTGATCAGGCTCAGAATTTTGGTCTTTCACAACTCTATCAATTGCGTGGCCGGGTCGGGCGCTCCTCACGCCAGGCATATTGCTATCTTTTGACGCCGACATTTTCCATCATGCCTACCGAAGCACAAAAAAGGCTGCAGGCAATTGAGGAGTTTACCAATCTTGGCTCGGGGTTTCTGATTGCCATGCGGGATTTGGAAATCCGCGGTGCAGGTAATTTGCTGGGGGCCGAACAAAGTGGTTATGTAAACACGATTGGATTTGAATTGTATTGTCAAATATTGGAGGAGGCGGTACAGGAGGTCCGAACTGAGATGAATATTGAGTCGCCGGTCAAGACTAAGGCACAAAAGCCGACTACTACGGTCCATGTTTACTGCGACACTTTTATTACGGAAGAGTATGTCAATATCACCCAGGAAAGGGTTCGAATTTACAAGCAATTGTCCGAGGTGACTACGTTAGAAGAAATCCTTCAGATGGAAAATGAACTTGAAGATCGTTTTGGAAAACTGCCTCCTGAACTCGTAAACTTGTTAAAAAGCCTTGAGATCAAGATTGTCGGCTCTCAGTTTGGATTTGACAGGATTACACTCGAGCAAGACCGATATCTTCTGCGCTGGGATCAGGAATTCATAAAATCTCCGAATAATGCCGAATTGATTAACGCCGTTTTGCAGTATTATCTAAAGGACGTGAAGAATGTTGTGATAAATCAGACGTTGACGGCGCTGGAGATGAAAGTCGGAATGCCTTGGTTTGATGTTACGAAGAATAGGCCAATTGAGAGTGATATCGTTATGTCAGATTTAGCTTCTATTGGGTTTGTAATAAAGCAACTGATGGCAATGCAAAAACCAATGTCTTCAACATTATCATAACCGTTCTATTTGATTTGATGTTTAATTGATTATCAAAAATTTATTCGTTATCATTGAGAGATGATAAAAGTCATAAAAATTCTGCTGTGCATTTATCTCTGCCTTCTTTCCGCATCTCCATGCCGGGATACCAAACCGCACAATTCATGTCTAAATCAATCGATTGTTAATACATACGATCCATGCGATCTCGTGGACGATTCCCAAAGCTGTACGCCCTTTTGTTTTTGCCAGTGCTGCGGCGTTGCGACGGATGAGCCACCGACCTATGTACAACTTCTTAATATGAAAATTGCTACACACAAGTTATCTATTGCGGATTTAAACGTTCAATCCCTTCATTTTTCCCTGCTGAGACCTCCCAAGCTCATTTAGCTTTTTCCAAAGAATTCTCACATAAACTATCGGTTTCAAATCGAAACCATTTCTTTTTCTTTCACAGAACGGAAAGTGTTATGATCGACCGTATTATTAATTTTTCTATTGGCAATAAACCTATGATCGGTTTTGGCGTCGTCGCGCTCCTGACATGGGGTGGGTATTCGCTGATGTTTCTACCCATCGATGCGTTGCCCGATATTACCAATAATCAGGTTCAGGTGATCACCGTCGCGCCAACTTTGGCATCACAGGAAGTGGAGCAATTTATTACCTATCCCGTCGAAGCGTCGTTGGCCACCATGCCCGATGTAGTCGAATTGCGCTCCATCTCTCGTTTTGGGCTGTCGGTGGTGACCGTGGTATTCAAAGATGCCGTCGATATATATAAGGGGCGGCAAATGGTAGGGGAAAGATTAAAAGAAGCCGAGGAGCATATCCCGGAAGGAATGGGCACGCCTCAGATGGCGCCTGTCACCACCGGGTTGGGCGAAATCTATCAGTATGTGTTACAACTGAAAACCGGTTACGATAGTTTGTATGATGTGATGGCGCTTCGTTCCATACAAGATTGGATCGTCCGCAGACAACTCTTAGGCACGCCCGGCATTGCTGATGTGAGCAGTTTCGGCGGTTACCTTAAAGAATATGAAGTATCGATTAATCCTGAAAAATTGAAGAGTATGAATATTGGATTAATCGAAATATTTCACGCGCTCGCTAAAAACAATCAGAATACGGGAGGCGCCTATATCGATAAAAAGCCCAACGCGACATTTATCCGTGGAATTGGTATGGCGACGAGTTTGCAGGATATCGAAAAAATTGTCATTAAAAGTAATTCCGCCGGCATACCGATTCTTATACGTGATGTAGCCAAGGTTCAATTCGGGCACGCCGTCCGGTATGGCGCTATGACGCGCAATGACGAAGGCGAGGTTGTAGGCGGAATTGTCTTGATGCTCAAAGGCGCCAATTCCAATGAGGTCATTAAAAGCGTGAAGGAACGGATTAAAACCATCGAAAAAAATCTTCCCGAAGGTGTCGCGATTGAACCGTTTTTGGATAGGACGAAATTGGTTAATAACGCGATCGGCACGGTCACTTTAAACCTCATCGAAGGGGGATTGATCGTTGTTTTTGTGCTGGTCCTGCTGCTCGGGAATATGCGCGCCGGTCTGGTTGTCGCATCAGTGATACCTTTGTCGATGCTATTCGCAGTGGGCATGATGAATACTTTAGGCGTATCGGGAAATCTCATGAGTCTTGGAGCCATTGATTTCGGGCTGATCGTGGATGGCGCCGTGATCATCGTAGAAAACATCATTCATCGGCTCACCGGACGCTTGCGAAATACAACCGACGGGCTCACACAAGCTGAGATGAATTCGGAAGTATATGCCGCTTCTAAAACGATGATGAGTTCGGCGGTTTTTGGCCAGATGATCATTCTAATAGTCTATTTGCCCATTCTGGCTTTAGTCGGGATCGAGGGTAAAATGTTTAGGCCGATGGCTCAAACAGTCGCATTCGCCATTTTGGGCGCTCTTATTCTTTCACTGACGTATGTGCCGATGGTTTCATCGTTATTCTTGAGCCGCCGCAACGGGCATAAAACCAATTGGTCAGATCGTATCATGGCGAAACTTCAAAAAATCTACAGTCCGACAATCCGATGGTCACTGGGCCATAAAAAGACCGTTGTTTTGATGTCCTTAACCGCATTGACGGTCAGTTTATTCATATTCAGTCAAATGGGTGGAGAATTCATTCCCACTCTTGAGGAAGGTGACTTTGCGACGGAAACACGTTTGATGTCGGGAGCTTCATTATCTCAGACCATCGAAACAATGCAAAAAGGAGCTGCGATTCTAAAAAGAGACTTTCCCGAAGTCAAAGAAGTCATTGGGAAACTGGGGTCTTCGGAGATTCCAACCGATCCCATGCCGATAGAATCTGGTGATATGATGATTATCCTCAAAGACAAAGATGAATGGACATCGGCAAAGAATCGGGAGGAATTGACGGAAAAAATGAGCGAGGCATTGTCGATCATTCCCGGAGTTGAGTTTGGGTTTCAGCAGCCGATCCAAATGCGCTTTAATGAACTAATGACCGGATCTCGGCAGGATGTCGCGATCAAAATCTTTGGAGAGGATTTAGACGAACTTGCATTGTATGCGGAACAAACTTCACGGCTGATTTCGCCAATCGAAGGCGTCGTGGATGTTTTTGTTGAAAAGGTTACGGGCCTTCCGCAAATTCAGGTCCTTTACGACCGGGACAGGATTTCCAAATACGGGCTTCATATTGCAGACATCAACCAAGTTCTCAAGACCGCTTTTGCAGGAGAAAAGGCGGGTGTAATATTTGAAGGTGAAAAGCGATTTGATCTGGTGGTTCGCTATGAAAAAGAATTTCGACAAACCATCGAAAATGTTCGCGACCTCTATGTTACCTTGCCTGGTGGCAGTCAGATCCCGCTCGACCAGGTCGCGCGGGTGGAGTATCAACTCGGACCGGCTCAAATATCACGGGAAGACGCAAAGCGCCGTATCACCGTTGGCTTTAATGTCCGTAATCGCGACGTAGAGTCTATTGTTGAAGAAATTCAGGCCATTCTCAATGCTAAATTGAAATTAGCTCCGGGCTATTACGTGACCTATGGCGGCCAATTTCAAAATCTCATCGAAGCCAAAAATCGTCTGTCCGTGGCGGTACCGGTAGCGCTGATTCTTATTTTTATCATTCTGTTTCTGACGTTTCGTTCTGTGAAAGAAGCCTTACTGATTTATACAGCAATCCCGCTCGCTGCCATCGGCGGTGTATTTGCTCTCTATCTGCGCGGCATGCCATTTAGCATTTCGGCAGGAATCGGTTTTATCGCGTTATTTGGAGTCGCCGTACTCAATGGGATTGTTCTGATCAGCTATTTCAACCAACTTGAAAAGGAAGGGGAAACGGATATCATAACTCGCGTTCTCAAAGGTACAGCATCCCGTTTACGACCGGTTATCATGACCGCGGCCGTCGCATCGTTAGGATTTTTACCAATGGCGATTTCCACATCCTCAGGCGCGGAAGTTCAAAAACCACTTGCGACGGTGGTGATCGGCGGATTGTTGTCTTCGACATTGCTGACGCTTGTCGTGTTGCCGGTGCTTTACGTTGTGTTTGGACGGCGTAAGAAAATAAATGGTGGCCCGGTAATGATCGTCGGAATGGCTTTCTTTATGTTATCGTTCGCGTCTGCAGGGTTTGCGCAAGAGACTATGCGCATTACATCGGAAGAAGCCGTTAGCATAGCCCTTGAGAATAGCCCAAAAGTTCGTAAAGCAATTTTGCAGGCTGAGAAGCAAAATGTATTGGCCAAATCTGCCTTTGATTTTGGAAACACGGAGATGTTTTATGAATCCGAAGAAACCAAATCGGGCGTAAAAGGAAATACCCGAATCGGGATAAGACAGGAAATTAGTTTCCCGACCGTTTATCTTCAGCGGTATCGGCTGCAAAGCCAAAACCGGACGTTAGGTGAATTGGAACTTAAATTGGTCAAAGCGGAAGTGACAAAAGATGTTCGTATTGCTTACGACC
>JANNSF010000340.1:0-6749 GCA_031402315.1 bacterium
CGCGCCGAGTGCGAGCGGAGCGAGCGTATCGAGGCGAGCTGCCACAAGTATCGAGAGGTCCGCAAAATCAAGGGCCGGAGTCGAAGCTCCGACCCGATCCTCCGGATAAGACCCGTCCAATATTGTTTCTTCGTGATTCAAGCTTTTTAGCTTTGAAAATGAGCATGGACTATGCTATGTTTATCTATAAGACAACACCCTGTCGAAAACATAACTTTTTAATTTTGGCCTGTTTTCTCTTTTTGCGGCAAATCTATGGGATATAGCGCGATCGATCTCGACAATAACCATACGTCCTTACTCAAATCAATCAATTTCGAGATTGATAATATTGCAGTTGTCAATGAACATTTCGTGCGCTGGCGAGAGAAAGAAGACGCCTGTTCCAAAGAGTGGACAATCACCTGGGTCTACTGCTGGACACGCCGCTATTTTTTAAGAAAATTTATATCCGGAGACATCGGATCGGCCGGCGACGCGGAAAAACTAATGGACGAAGTTTTTTTTAAGTTTTATGAAAAGCATTCGACCGTTCGCGAGACCACCCTATTCGCCCAATGGATCTCGGTCATCTGTCGCTATCGCTTTTTAAACTATCTACGCCAATCCGGAAAGGCCCGTTATAATTCCGCCGTGCACGACGAATTTTGTATCGAGGAAAACCCCGAAGAAGAATACATCAAGGCTCTCGACGCAAACTCTTTTTTTGAAACTCTGGTCTCTGACGAAATGTCCGTGCTGCCGGAGCATGTCCGCCATGTCGTTCGCAAAAAAATCTGGGAGAATAAGTCGTACAAAGAAATCGCCCACGAAACCCAAACGACGGTTGAAAATGTCAGGGCCTACTTTTCACGCGGGCTGAAGGCCTTGCATCAATCTCAAAAATTACAGGATTTTACGCGTCGCTCACGTTAGCAACGTTATGCTTTTGACCACAATGTGTCTTTATTGGTAAAGAGAGTTACAGATGTCACACTATACAGAAAAAGAGATTATTGATTTTGTCCTCCGGCAGCACTTTCCGGTCGACGAGGTGATAGTGGTCGAAATGGAGCGCCATTTCACGGACTGTGCGGAATGTCAAGCCACCCTTGCCAGGCTCAAGGCGAGATCGGAAGAAATGACGAATATTTCAAATCCGGCCATACATCTTGAGCGACTCAAAGCGGCTACCTTTTCAAAAAAACGGCGCCTCTATTCCTCCCGCCCTGTGATTCTTCGCGTGGCGGCCGTGCTGGCTTTTCTCATGATCAGCTACGCGAGCCTTTCCTATCTGGTGCAACGACAATTTGACCATTCGCGTTTTGGCCTCTCTGAGTTTGAAGCAGATTATGAATTCGCCTGCACGGAAAGCCATTTTCGAGGCCCCGATGCGGAGGACGCGGCCGACCTGCGCTTGTTTAAAAACGGTGTGAAGACGCTCTTCGGAGCGAAACGCACCACGATGGGGCTTTTTCCGCACTACGATCTTATAGAAATTCGCGCCGCAAAAGAAATTTTATTGCGAACTCTCGATGCGACCAAGAATCCGGAAATTCATCGTAAGACGCTAAAGCTGCTGACGCAGATCGAACAAATCGAATTGAATTAAATGTCGTTCCCTTTCCTTCGAAAGGAAAGGGATAGGGATCCTACTCCTTGATTTTCGCCCCGCTGCTTACCAAGCCGATAATGTAGATCTGAAAATCACTATTACTAATAAGCGTGTTAAATAATTTACATTCATAAATATTATCACCTCTACTGAAGTGCTTTTCATCTTTGTAATCCATTATTTGTTCCCATAACCACATCAACTCAACGAAAAGAATAAATGCCTCCTCCTAAAACAAAACTCCCCACCAATATTCACCGGCAGGGAGTTTTAAAACTATCTACTTAGTTCCTTACGGCTTCACGTTCATCAGCTTCATCAACCCATTATAGTCGATCTCAACATACAGGGTGTATGCTCTCTGCGACGTTTTATTATAAATTTCCTTGTAGGAATAGCCATCATAAACCGGTGACGTCGACAGTATGCTCTGCACCTGCGCTTCACTGAGCGTGTCGCGTTTTCCTCCGGTGTCGGTGATAAAACGCATATTATCGGCCGTCATGGTCAATATCAGAGAATCGCCCGCGACATGCGCCGCTTCGAGTTTGGCGTTGAAGTTGGCCAGATCTGAATTGGGCCACGTGAATGACGCAGAGACGCTCAGGCCATCCGATTTCTTATTTCCATTGTACTGGAGATAAAAATTGCGCGCGCTGGTCGTCACACCAATGTCGTAGGAAAATTGTACCTTTGCCACTTGCGGGATCTTGAGCCTGAGGGTCATAGGCAGGCCAGCGGCAAGTCCTCCTCCGCCGCCGCCCGGGGGCAATCCAAGACTATTGTCCTGGACATCGACGAGAGCTATTTTTGCATCATGTACTCCTCCATGAAAACTAAGGACGAAAAGCGATGCCAAAACGCAGGCCACTACGAGAAACAATTTCATGATTTTCACAACAAAACCTCCTAAGTTAAGTTAAACGATTCATTATAAAGACAGTATATCTTTAAAAACATAACGTTTCGGACTTCAAGCGTGATTAATCATCTCTTATTGATTTTTATTCTGGCCTGCCAATTTCTTCCCGGGCAACAGATAACGAAGATACAAGAATTAACCAAAAATAGACAATTTTCACGTGCCGAATTGGAGCTGGAAGTACGATCGGTGTACGCCAGAAGAGGACCGATTCGGTTAAGATCGCCTACGAGTATCTCCGCCTGAGTTTTGCCCTGCAGAATAGCAACGACTATGGTCAAGCCCTTAGCGTCATCCGAAAGGCCAAAACTCTTTACGCGATGCTCCAAGACTCTTTCTATACCGCCTACACCAAAATTGGGGAGTCCCATTTTCTACTCGTTATGGATCGTTTTGGCGAATCGCTGGAAGCCTTGCAGAGCGCACTCAAACTCTCCGCACCTCTGAATAATAAGTTCATGTACATTACCGCGACACAACACCTTGGTCTACTCTATTATAATCTACACGAATATCAAAAGTCCATTCGCTGCAGTGAAATTGCATTGCCCTATTTCCAAGAAAAAAAGAACGTCGGACAAGAAGCGGCCGTTTATTTGAATCTTGGAAAAGCCTGGCGTGGACTTGGCGATTTTGGAAAAGCGGAACATGAATTTCAGAACGTTCTGAGGCTGGCGCCAAAACTTGCAGGAACTTTCAACGATCGCGTCAAAGCGGCTTGCAGTGAGCTTGCGGAATTGTATTTCGATATAGGCCGACCGGATCAAGCTATGATCTACGCCCGAAGAGCCGTCGAGGCATTGAAAATCGAAAGCGAAGAGGCGGATGAAGTCTATAGCGATCTGGCGCGTTACTATTTCGCCTCCAAAGACTATGTGCGTTCCAAACAAGCCTATGAAAAAGCTCTGACCTATTCAAAAACAAATTGGATAGTCTGGAGCGGTTTGGCCGGCATGGCGGCCGTGGAAAAAAAGTTCCCACTGGCCGATAGTCTATACGAAAGAACGATGTCGCTGGCGGAAGAACGCAGCGACTATACCGACGGAAGCGCTGTCACCGCTTTCTTTCAAAAAACCATGCCCGTCTTCCAAGAAGCCGCTTATTTTTATCACACCGTACGAGACTGGGAGAAAAGTTACTCCGCACTGGAACGTGGACGAGCACGTTATTTCTCGCGTCTGACAATTTTGTCGGAAGCCCGGCGATCCTCACAAAATAAATGGATGGACAGTCTGCGAAGTATAGAAAGGGAAATAGGAAACTACTTTGGGTCCGTACAAGAATCCTCCGACCCACTAAAGCACTACGTACTCGAATCCCAGCGCGATCGCCTTATGGAGCGCCTCCAGGCAGAATCGCCCTCCTATTATAATGCACGAAAATCTCAAATCACATCTATTACGAAACTTCAGAATCTATTGGGAAATCAATATCAGATCGTTGAGTTTGCGGTGATGCGAGATTCTGTTTTGGCCATCATCATCCAATCCAATCGAGTCACCGGAATAGTGCTACCCATCGGATCAAACACTTTGAAAAACACCATCGATCGTGCTACACAAAATTCCGCCGTGGCGGAATTGCACGCTCTCTACCGCTCTATTTTTAGACCGCTCGAATTTGTTCTTGATCCGGTGAAAGACCTTATCATCATACCCGATGGTGTTTTATTTCGCGTGCCCTTCGAGTCTCTTGTTCAAAACGAAGCTTCTAGTCTAAAAGCCGCACGCTTTTTGGTTTATGACTATGCTATTTCTTACGCGATTTCCGCAAGCGCATTGGCCGAGCGACTGGCCCATGAATCTCATGCGAGGAAAAACTATCTCGGATTCGCCATGTCGGAATTTGACACGCTGGCACCCCTACCTTTCACGCGCGATCAGGTGCGTTCCGCTTCTTCCAGATTCTCCAATGCCGATAAAGCGTTCGATGCCTCCATTGACAAAGGATGGTTTTTTGACCACGCGAGTTCCTATAGGATGATTGAATTGGCCACTCATGCTTTCGTTTCGGATCAAGAACCGATGCGCTCCAAAATTGCAATGTACGAAAGGACGATCGAAGGTGATGTCAAACCCAGCTGGCTTTATGCTTACGAGATCTATCACCTCAACCTGGACGCGGACCTTGTATCACTAAGTGCATGCAAAACAGGACTCGGTAAATTTACCGATGGTGAAGGATTTATGGGATTCAATCATGCCTTCTCCTACGCGGGTGCGAATAGCCTTTTGCTGACGATGGGCAATATTGATGACGAAGCGACAAAACAGATCATGGACGTCTTTTACTCAGACATCGCCAAGGGTTTATCAAAATCGCAAGCGCTCGCTCAAGCCAAACGGCAATACCTTCAAGTGGCGTATGACCTAAAACGATCCCCGCTGTATTGGAGCGGACTAACCCTCTGGGGCAATCCCCGACCAATCTCGCTCACATCAAATGCCGATGTACTGATCCTTTCAACGGTTGTCCTAATCTTAGTATTGATCGGATTCCGAATTTCGCGATCAAAAACATGAGCGGACGGCATTCGCTGTCCGTGTGTGGTTTTCCTGCCTCCTTAAAATGCAAATTCTTGCAATTCCAATCTTCATTCTCTATATTGCGCGGTCAAAAATGACGTATGAAACGGGTAAGAAATCATAAAAATAGTTATTGACGCGGAGCGTAGTGCCCATTAAAAAGACTTCACATTCTACCGATGTATTTTCTCTTATCGCCAAACCCAAACTCACCGAGTCGGAGTCCGCTTTCCTTCGCACCTCCATTTTGGAAAATACACTCCCCCGGCATATCGCGATTATCATGGACGGAAATGGTCGATGGGCCAAAGAGCGTACGCTTCCGCGCATAGCGGGGCATCAGCAAGGAGTCGAGTCTGTAAATGTAATCACCGAGGCCTGTGGAGAACTTGGTATCGAAGCGCTGACGCTCTATGCGTTTAGTCATGAAAACTGGAAGCGGCCCACGTGGGAGGTCTCAGCCTTGATGAAACTTCTGATGCGCACGATCCTCAATCAAATCGACAATCTGAACAGGAACAACGTTCGTGTCAAAACGATCGGCCATATTCACATGCTCCCTGAAGCCACACGAAAGCAAGTCGAAAGCGCCATCAAGATCACGAAGAATAATACCGGACTCGTGTTGAACCTCGCATTGTCTTATAGTGCGCGTATTGAAATCATGGATGCGGTCAAAAAAATTGTACACGATGTTTCCGAGAATAGATTCGCCATTGACACCTTGAGTGAAGAATCCTTTGGATCGTATCTGGATACCTTTGATTTACCCGAGCCCGACCTCGTCATTCGTACCAGCGGGGAGTATAGGATTAGTAATTTTCTTCTCTGGCAAATGGCTTATTCCGAAATTTATTTCACCCCGATTTATTGGCCGGATTTTCGCAAACCCCAACTGTATCAAGCCATTGCCGACTATCAGCGCCGTGAAAGACGATTCGGAAAAGTCAGCGAACAAATTGCAGAAGACAAAAAGAACAAAAAAAATAAACCATAAACAGTAAAAATTTCGCATACTTACGCGATTTTTTACGTATGAAACTGAGGATACACACTACGCATGCTATTTTTTTGGAGAATTTTTCGAATGAGTCGAATCGCTTTTGGAATCATAGTCTTGTTCGCCGGAATGGCCCATACGCAGGAAATCAAGCCCAAGGTTATTTCGATCAATGTCGAAGGCAACATCAAATCGGATAGAGATCTGATTATCATCGCGAGCGGATTGGCGACGGGGCAAGAGCTCAATGTGGACGACATTCAAAAGGCGATTGAAAATCTCTGGAATATGAATGTCTTCAAAGACGTTCAGGTTTTTGGCGAGCAGAAACCCGACGGCGTCGAACTGACGATCGCGGTCAAAGAATACCCCCGCCTCGAAAGCATGGAAATTTCAGGCACCGACGAGATCGAAGAAAAGGACGTGCGTGAAAAAATGAGCCTCTTCACCGGACAAACCGTAAGCCCGCAACATACTAAAAAAGCGATCGAACGGGTTAAGAAACTCTACGCCACCAAAGGCTATCATAATGCGAAGGTCGATGTAAAATCTTACCTTTCGGAAAGCGATTCCAATAAGGTTTTACTCAAAATCAAAATCGAAGAAGGCGACGAGGTAAAAGTCCGCGGTATCACATTTCACGGAAACAGCATCTATACTAACGGTAAGCTCGAGGGCGTTTTTGACGATACCAAAGCCAAGCGTGGA
>JANNSF010000341.1:0-2667 GCA_031402315.1 bacterium
AAGATCCGGCATGTCCTGCATTTGCTGTTCGCCCTCACCGCCATTCATGATGATGACATTCTTTTCCTGCGCCCATGCAAAGCTTGCTAGCACAAACGATGCTACTAAAAGGTACTCTTTCATGTGAACTCCGTTATTTAGTTAATCACGATTTGCTTTTCATACATAGAATTAGACGAGGGTGGGGGAGAAAAGGTTTAACGAAAATAGTGAAAGCGGCTAAATTACCTCACCGGTTGTGTTGATGAATCAGAGGGTATTGAAAAGGTAAATTTTCGAACTGAAAATAGCCAAAATCCTCCTTGACCTTCCATCTCGCGTTCCCTATATTCGCCCGCTAAAATAGGATTTTCGCGGGATTGGCGAAATTGGCAGACGCACCAGACTTAGGATCTGGCGGTGCAAACCGTGTGGGTTCAAGTCCCTCATCCCGCACTAAATAAAATGGTAAGGTTTTTACAAAACTTAAGGAGTTCCTTTGCAAGCTACGGTTATCCATGAAGACCAAATGACGCGGAAATTGGCGGTCGAAATTCCCTACGAAGAAATGATGCCCTATTTTAATGAATCCCTCCAACTCTACCGTGAAGAAGCACAAATCGAAGGTTTTCGAAAAGGAAAAGCACCAAAAGACGTCGTTCTTAAACGATTCGGCAATCTGATCGAATCCGAAGCGGTCGAAGCGGTCGTCGAAGATTTTTATAAAGAAGCGTTGGATCAGACCAATACGGAGGCCATCGCAGTCGGCAAGATCGAAAACATGGATTACAAGAAGCAACAGCCGCTCAAATTTGAGGTGACCGTTGAAATCATGCCAAAATACACGTTGACGAAATACAATAAGTTAAAAATCGAAAAAGAAATTCATACCATTACCGACGAAGAAATCAAACAAACTCTGGATCGTCTTCGGGACAATCAGGCGACGACGAAGGATGCGTCGGTCGTTGAGTCGGGCAACTATGTAACGTGTGATATACAGGAATTGGATGAAAACGGAACACCGATCCTTGGAAAAAGCTTTAAAGACCGTCGCATGCCGCTGACGACACAATTTGTCGGTCAGGACATGATCGATGGCCTTGCCGGAGCAAAACAAGGCGAAGCCCGCAAGCTGAATGTCCAAAAGCGTCCCACCAAAGAAGGTGAAGATCCTCTTTCGATCGAGCGCGTGCATTATGATATAACCGTTCGGAAGATCGAAGAAATACAAAAACCCGCCCTCGACGATGATTTCGCCAAAGACCTTGGGTTTGATACGCTCGTATTGCTTCGCGAAGATATTGAAAAGAATCTCAAGACTCAGTGGGAAAAAGAATCGGATACGAAATTCAGCGAACATTTAATTGACGAAATTATTAAAGAAAACGATATTCCTGCTCCGGAGCCTTTGGTGGATGCGCAGTTACAGCGCATTGGCCGTATGATGGCCCAGCGCTTCAATATGAAAGACATTGACGGGAACTGGCTCTCCGAACGCTATCGTCCGACGGCCATTCGCGAGGTCAAGTGGATGCTCGCAAAACGCAAGCTCGTTGAAATGGAAGACTTGAAGGTGTCGGAAGAAGACTTTCAAATCTATCGCGAAACGACCGCAAAAGCGAATAACATGAAGCCCGAGGAAATAAAGCTCGATTTCAAAAATGAAACAGAAGCGAAAAATTTTGAGGATTATTTGGTCGAGGAAAAGGCGGTTCGCTGGATTCGGGATCATGCGGTGGTTACGGAGGTTCCAGAAAAAGAAGCCGCTCATGAGCATGGACACGAGCACAAACATTAGATTTTAAAAAGAGCAAAGTATAAGGAATCCTTTATGAAGCGTTACTCGGATTTTGTAAAAAGCGAATTTTCGAAGTTGAGCGACGACACGTTCTCTCAGATTTCGAATTCCGTCGTTCCGTACGTGATCGAACAAAAAGGTCAATACGAACGCACGTACGATATATATTCCCGCTTGCTTCTAGAGCGCATTATTTTTCTCGGCACACCGATTAACTATGAAGTTTCCAATGTCGTAATTGCCCAATTGCTTTTCCTTGCCGCGACCGATCCGGAAAAAGATATTACCATGTATATTAATAGTCCCGGCGGAAGCGTGACGGATGGCCTCGCCATCTACGATACGATGGAATTCATAAAATGTACGGTACAGACCACCTGTACTGGTCTTGCGGCCAGTATGGGCGCTATATTGCTTATGGCAGGCGCCAAAGGAAAACGATTCGCACTTCCTCACTCGCGTATTATGCTCCATCAGCCACTTGGTGAAACGCAGGGTCAATCTTCCGATATTGAGATTTATATGAAAGAAATCGTGAAGATGAAAGATCAACTAAACGAGATCATTTCCGAACGCACCGGCAAGCCCTTAGCGGATGTGGCTAAGGATATTGATCGCAATTTTTTCATGTCGGCGGAAGAGGCCAAAGCGTACGGCGTAATCGACGACATTTTAACGCGCAAGAAATAACAAAAAGAACCGAATCATCGCTTGCTTTCGCACTGCCTTTTTGTTAACCTAAGTCACTAAAAGAAAGAGACATATGGGACGAATGGTGTTTTGTTCGTTTTGCGGGAAATCTGCAGAAGAAGTGGATAGCGTCATTAGTGGCCCCAACGGCGTTCATATTTGTAATGAATGTGTAAGAAACGCCAACGACATGATCC
>JANNSF010000342.1:0-5981 GCA_031402315.1 bacterium
CCCGGTATGAATATGAAATTTTGGATCAGCTTGAAGCCGGTATAGCCTTACTGGGAAGCGAAGTGAAGGTCCTGCGCGAAGGTAAAGCGAATATTCAGGATTGCCATGCGCGTATCGAAAAAAGTGAAGTGATCCTGTATCACTTTCATATTCCGGAGTACAAACAGGCGAATTACAATAACCATGATGAGTATCGTCCGAAAAAACTTTTGCTCCATCGGCAGCAAATCCGCAAACTCGAACGCCAAGTTGTGGATAAAGGCATGACGCTGATTCCGCTTTCAGTTTATTTTAACGAAAAAAACTGCGTAAAAATTAATCTCGCGGTCGCGCGCGGCAAAAAGCTTTTTGATAAACGGGAATCCATTGCCAAAAAGGATCGCGTTCGCACCGAACAGCGCGAGCATAAAATTCACGGATAAAAACAAGGATGCGCATGTTTATAGCAATTCTTTTCTTTTTAAGCATGCTAAGTTGTAAGCAATCCAAACCAGTCGTGTATCACGCTTTGGATTCTCTGATTGTTTCGAACGATGAGCCGGGCGAGCCTTTGGTAATTAGAGGTCAAGTAACGAATGCCGAGGGAAAGGCACAAGATAGCGTCCATGTGTATTTGTATCAGACCGACGCGAAAGGGATATATTCAAGCGATGGCCCGCGAAATCCAAGAATCAAAGCAAATTTACTAACAGATTCCAAGGGCGTGTTTGCGTTCAAAACGATTTGGCCGGGCAGCTATCCCAATTCGAATACTCCGCGCCATATTCATTTTGCCATAAAAAAACACGGTCGTGCAGAAAAAAAAATCGAAGTGGTTTTTGAAAACGATCCATTGCTATCGGACGAGTTTAAAAAGATGAATCCCAGCGTGACACCCATTTCTTTGACTAAAGACAGCGTTGGCGTATTTTTCGGAAAAATAAATTTTGTTATGGATTAAAGGAGGTTTATGGACGAGAAAAAACTAATGACGCTCCGGATTGTCTGGGGCGCTGTTACGATGGGCATGGTCTTGATGTTTGGCGTCCTTACGCTGGTCGTAGCGCCAAGCATGGCGGCTGAAATTTCACCCGACTTCCCGATCCATTATATTTTTATGGGATTGGGCTTTACGATGGCGATGGGTGTCTATGTTATCCGTGCAAAAAAAGCCGCGCTGGATCCGCAATCTTCCGATTTCGCGGCGTTGTCTTTCAGACTGTCAATTGTAATTTTTGCCATGAGCGAGACGATCGGAATCATGGGCGGCATTGCAAATCTGGTTGGTGCGCCCATGATCTTGGGAATAGGTCTTTTGGGAGTTGCACTGATTCTGCTCGCAATGGATTTTCCCAAACCATAAAATTCAACCAGAGCCGTGATGTTGCTACTGAATAAAGAGGAATAAATGCCGATTAAGATTGAGCGTCATGTTTTTGTGAACGCCGCCAGCGTTTTACTCAACTATATTGGTATTGTACCGATGAATTAATTAACGGAAAGAGGCTAAAGAATGAGTACAAAGGAAATAATTCATAAACTTATTGAAGCTACTGATAGGGGTGACTTTGAGTCGATAAGAATGTACTATCATCCGGAGTTTATTGAACATAACCCTGACTCAGCTGCCCATGTAGAAGCTGGTATTGATGGACTCGAAAAAGCCTTTGAACTCTTTGATAAAGTATTTCCGGTAAGAAAACACACAATAGAAGATATTATTGCAGAAGGTGACAAGGTGGCCGCTAGAATTACGTTCCTTGCTAAAGGCGATGGACGAATCGGCAAGAATGATTTCACGGGAAAAGAATATAAAATTACGGGTACCACATTTTACCGCTTTGAAAATAATCAGATTATTGAAAAATGGACTCAGGTGTCTGTTCTCAAAGAATTAAATTTGGTCATGACTGACTTAAAATAAATATATAATTGAAATAACAAAAATGAATTCCGTTCACATCCCCCAGGTTAGTAGAATTTACAAAGATAGCATTGAAACTGAAAATGCAACATTTGAACCGAACAACACCCAGAAGAGTTTTCTCCAAAATTTATGGATTTTCAATAAATCCATTGCAATCGTAAATGACGAGGTTTGTCGGGATGGGCGCTCTTTCTAATGTTTCATCACGATGTGTCTATGCAGGGGTATGCGAAGAAGGTCAACACAACGTCAATTTAATTGAAAATGCCTTTGTGGTTCTTGTATTCCATTCTTACTACGATAGCAGGTTGACTTTCATATTGCCTAAAGAGGAATAAATGCCGATTAAGATTGAGCGTCATGTTTTTACAAATGCGGTGGGCGTCTTTGTATTGACGTATCTGGTCACTCAGATGTTGCACGAATTAGCCCATGCTCTGACCGGGGCTGTGCTCGGTGCGAGCCCTATACTGTTTCATAATCATGTAGACTACGTCCTGAAAGTGAGTACGGCCAAACAAACATGGATAGCCGCAGCGGGGCCATTATACAGTCTTTTCCAAACCGTCGTATGTTTTTTTATCAGTCGACGCAAAGCGAAATCTGCGGTAATTAATCTCTTTTGGACGTGGATGTTGCTGTGGGGATATATTGGTTTTTTCGGATACGTTTTTATGACGCCATTTTTCAAATACGGCGATACGGGTTTTGTCGCCGAGCAAATGAATATACCGGAAGTAGCTCGTCTCGTGGTTGGCGGCTTAGGAATCGGAGCCTTTTTTTTCCTTCCTGCCATTGGCTTCAAGAATTTTGCTTACTTGTGGCGCCGTGACGACAAGAAAATATTTTATGATAGTCTTATCCTTTTTCCCATGATCGTGGGAGTCGCAATTAATACGCTGCTGAATCTGCCGGTTCCGACATTCTTGAGTTTACTCGCGCCGATGTGTATGCCTTGGAGTGTCATGATGGTGTATGGACAGCTGATGAGCCGCCAGGACCTTATTCCGGATCCGGCGAATGGCTCAGATCACCTCCATCGTTTTTCAAAACTACTATGGGTCTTTGTCACCGTTGCGGTGATTCTAAATCAGATCCTGGTTTTTGGGATTCATTTGTAACAGAATGGGTCTGCAGCCCTCTTCGTGAATCCTTTCGGGAAGGTCTGCGAAGGATGATTACACGCATTTGCATTTCAAACGCATCTTCCATAAATTTTCAAACTGTTCTTTACAAATCGTCTTTCCGAAACCCTTTTTCTCAAGGAGACTACGACCGATGAAGACTTTTACTCCCGATAAAATAAGAAATGTATGCCTCGCTTCGCATGGCGGCACGGGCAAAACCACGCTGGCCGAAGCGATGCTTTTTGTGAGCGGAACAAAAAGGCGATTTGGCAGCGTAGACGAAGGCTCGACGTCCAGCGATTTTCATCCCGACGAAATCGAACGGAAGATTTCCATCAACACATCCCTTCTGCATTGCGAATGGAATGGTCACAAGATCAATATTCTGGACACGCCCGGCTATGCGGACTTTCGGGGCGAAGTGAAGGGTGCCATGCGCGTGGCCGACATGGTCGTTATTCCGATCAAGGCGACCGCGCTTCTTGACGTAGGAACGGAAGTGGCATGGAAATACGCCGAGGAATATAATATTCCGGTAATGTTTGTAGTGAATGAACTCGACAAAGAGAATTCTAATTTTGATAAAACCTATGACGTCCTCGTGCAAAGGTTTGGTGAGGGACGGCACATTGTGGAAATCGGGTTCCCGATTGGCGAAGGCCGCGCCGACTTCAATAAGATTTTCGATACGATCACCATGAAGCTTCAAAAATACTCACTCGATAAGTCGGGCAGTTATGAATCGCTGGACGTCCCCAAAGAGTTCAGTGAACGACTCAGCAAACTCCATGACATTCTTATTGAAGATGCGGCGGAGAGTGAAGAGAAATTTATGGAAGATTACTTTAATACGGGTACGCTCACACCGGAGGAATTTTCAACCGGTCTGAAAGAAGGTATTATTGCACGAAAAATTATTCCCGTTCTCTGTACGGATGGCATTAATTCCGTCGGTATCAAGCCGCTTCTGGATTTTATTGTGAATTACGGCCCGTCGCCGGTGGATCTGCCCCCGGTGCATGGGCTAGCGACAAATGGATCACAGGAGATTCGCGAATGCAAAACGGACGCCCCATTTTCGGCTTTCGTGTTTAAAACCATCAGCGAAGCGCACGTGGGAGAACTTTCTCTATTCCGGATTTATTCCGGCTCTCTCAAAAGCGGCGACGATATTTTTAATTCCAGTCGCAATATGGGCGAACGAATTGGTCAGGTATTTCTTTTGAATGGCAAAGAGCGGAGCGATGGAGGGCATTTGATGGCCGGTGACATTGCGGCGCTCGTCAAACTTAAAGATACTCATACCAATAATTCGCTATGCGATAAGGGCAAAACCATTCGTTTTCCGGAGATTTCTTTTCCCGATCCGATTATTACATTCGGCATTATTCCAAAAGGAAAAGCCGACGAGACGAAGATCAGTACAGGGCTCCACGTTCTCCACGAGGAAGATCCGGCATTTCTATACACCTTCGATCCGGAGACGCAACAGAGTATCGTGAGCGGACAGGGTGAAATGCATTTGACGATTATTACGCAACGGCTTAAAGATCGATTCGGTGTGGACGTAGAATTGGTCGAGGCGAAAATTCCTTATAAAGAATCCATGCGAGTGACCGTAAAGGACGCGGAATTCAAACACAAAAAACAATCCGGCGGTCGTGGTCAATACGGACACGTTCATATACAGCTCGAGCCGCGTTCGCGGGGCGAGGGCTTTGAATTTGTGGATGAGATTGTTGGCGGCGTCGTACCCGGGCGCTTTATTCCAGCTGTGGAGAAGGGCGTGCATGAGGCCATGAGCGGCGGCGTTATTGCGGGTTATCCCGTTGTGGACGTACGCGTGACAATACACGATGGAACCTACCACGATGTGGATTCCGACGAACTTTCATTCAAGATTGCGGGTGCTCAGGCGTTTCGAAAGGGTTTTAAAGAAGGCAAGCCGGTTATCTTGGAACCGATATGCGATGTTGAAATAACGATTCCGGAAGAATATTTGGGTGCGATCATGGGCGATATATCCTCGCGGCGCGGTCAGATCCAAGGCATGGAAGCGGACGGACACTTTCAGGTGGTTAAGGCCCATATTCCACTTGGTGAAATTCAAAAATACGCCACGGTGTTACGCTCGATGACGAGCGGTCGTGGAGGGTTTAGGAAAAAATTTGCGCATTACGCCGAATTACCCCACGAACAAGCCTCAAAGCTAATGCATGAATATGAGGAGCGAAAAGCGCACGGGGAGAAGTAGTTAGTAGGATTTATTCATCGCCAAATAAAAAAGTCGAATTCTTTAATTCGGCTTTTTTTATGATCGAATTGATACAATTCAGAATTGTGATAGAATATAGAATATTGAGGGCGTCAGGATCGCTGACCTTCGATCAAATTTTTTAGAAAATCAGATTGAGCAATTCCCGATCCGCGCCATAGAATCTCACCCTTCCGAAATAAAATCAACGTCGGGACGCCCTGAATATTATAGGTACGGCTCACGTTGGGATTTTTATCGACGTCAATTTTGAGAATGGTCGCCTTGTCGCCAATTTTCGTTTTTAAGTCTTCGAGGATCGGTTTCATTGCTTTGCATGGTGCGCACCACGTCGCATAAAAATCGACCAGCGTCGGCGTATCGCCGGAGATAATTTCAGAAAAGGGTTTCATGGCTTTTTAACCTCTTCGTAGTCAATGATCGAATTTTCTTTCGTTGTGGCGGGCGTGGTAGAATTGGTGGAACAAGCAGAAATTCCGCAACAGCCAACATTAAACACAGCCTGCAGGGCAAAGAACAACCCGAGAAATCCAAAACCGTATTCGCCGTTGGTCATTCCTACCGCAAATAAGTATGCGCCAAGCGAGAGGCGGATCAACCGCATCGCATTCCAATTAGAATAAAATCGTTCCTTAAACATAATAACTTTTTTTTAGACCCATGTCGTGCTGTC
>JANNSF010000343.1:0-22615 GCA_031402315.1 bacterium
GCTTAATTGCAGCTAGTTCAAAACACAAACAAAAATACCAACGACTTTTAATTCACTTTCTTGATGGTGATTTAGGACAATATCCTCATAATTTGAGCTTGAGATGGCTTTTAGGATTATTGATTTATGAGACCAGCCGTCTTGGCTGATTTGTTTTTCGCTATGATATGATTTTATTGTATAGCCAGCGCCAAAATCTGAATCTTTTATACTCAAATGTTCAACTAGGACTATTTTACCCTCTCTTGAACCGCCAGAATCTTTTTTGAATAAACACCACGAACCATTAGGAATCACTTTATTCATTGATTCTCCGACAACCTTACAAACAAAATATCCTTCTTTAGCTTTATGAGGTTCAGGCAATTCTATCCATTCATAATTTGAATCTTGTTGTGGATCACTAAAACCACCAGCGGCTACGCTTATGTCGTACAAAGGCACGCAATTAATATACGGCTTGACATCTTCGGGGCTCAATATTTTAAGTTGGGTCGGCTTTTTAGAAAAGGAAATGTATTGCTTCAAATAGTCCCTTAAGCTTTTATCACAAGCGTAGAGATACGCACCTCTTATGCCTCTATACATCATATTTTTATAGATATTAATGATGTAGTCCTTTAAATGATCCGGATCTGTTATTCCCGCTTTCCCATTACGGTCAAAATAATTCGCGGAAATAATTTCTATTCTTTCGAGCTCCGGGTTATAGCATATTTCATTACCGAAAATAACTCCTACATAATTCAAGTCATAGCCCTGAGTTGTATGAATGCATCCTATTTCTTGAAAAGAGTTCTTTGTACTAATCCAATCTTTGTCTGTTTTGTTCCAACAAAATTTAAGGCCTTCAATTTCTATGTCATAATCCTGCTTAGGGTTCTTCTTTTTTGTCTCCCAAGGCCACGAGTACCCCGCCACCAATCTGCACAGACTAAACTCTTTTTCCTTTTTCGTTAATTCAGAATACAGTTCCCGTAATGATTCAAAAACGCGTAATTCATAATTTAGCGGCTCAAATTTAGAATCTAATTTGTTTAATCTGCAATTAAGCAGCTCATCAACAAAGGTGATATAATCAGAACCCGCATTAACCCGCATTTGTGACTTTAACTCTAATCTTATTGTTGAAGGTTCTTTTAATAGAGTCTCAAACCTAAACTGCGGAACATCGGATGGCTTTATCGATTGGGCAGCATCGTAAAAGAATATTTGATGAGCGCTGTTTGCCAAAATCCAATCCAACTCCGTACCGTCGTTACCTAAACCCAACTTATTATTATTTTGCGTAAATACGCCCATCCACGAAATATTTTTTCGTTGACGAAGTCGGTGTGCCTCATCAATAATCAAAATGTCGTAGTTCTTTTTGAATGTATCTGTAGGACTGATCACCATTGCACTATCCAACCCTGGAATTTTGTCGAACACGCTTTGCAACGTTTCCCTCAAAGGCGTCATGGCGATTACCAACCCAATGGATGGATTGGGATATTTCTTTCGAAATTCATCCAATAATTCTAATTCGCGAAGGCCTTCATTTTCCGTATCTTCACTATTTAAGTCCTCATATTTCGAGGTTAGCAATTTAATTAGATAAGTTGCTAAAATAGTTTTGCCTGTTCCTGCACTGCCTTTAACAAAAATGTGATTTGATTTTTGGCTATTCAGACCTTCTATTATTTCTAAAACCGAGATTATTTGATCTTGATTAAGTGACTTATAAGGTGAGTATTTGAAGAAATTCGAATTCCGTATTTCTTCTAAAGATTTTGTTACAATTCTTTTTTCTACTAATTTTCGCCAAACCGTTTTAAATAACTTGCTATATAGATCCCGCTGATAGTAATTATGAAAGGATAGTCCATTGTTGCCATTTTGAAGAGCGAACGAACCTTCAGAGGAGATGTATTGAATTAATTGAGATTCAATATCAAGCGTAGCGGACTTATTAAATTTATCACAACCTATAATCGATACTTTATTTAGAACAGATCTTTGAGCGTTGTCCAGATGGTTATTGATGCGACTAAGTGCGTTTGTAGACTCGCCGACATATGCAATTTTATGCTGCGTGTTTTGTATAAAGTAAACCAGTGGCCATTGATTTTTAACCCATGGGTTGTTTGATATTACTGGAAGCGACTCTTTAGAAAAAGGGTATTCGGAAATGTCTACCGATAAATCAAAGACTTGATTCATAGTTCATTATACTTTTTAGAAGTCCCTTTTGCTTTGTCAATCGGATACTTCTCCGCATTCTGTTTGATCTTATCTAGAACAATTTGTTTTACATCAAAACCGTATTTGTTTGCAAGTAGAAAGGCGAAAGCGAAAACATCGGCTAATTCGGTTTTTACTTTCTCTTTATCCGCATCATCGCCTTTCTTCCAAAGAAACAATTCAAGCAGCTCTCCGGCTTCCACGCTAATTGCCAACGCCAAGTCCTTAGGGTCGTGGAATTGTTCCCAATCTCTTTCATCTCGAAATTTGATTAGTTCTTGAATTATTATTTCTATATCACTCATTTTAGTGTTTCGGCTTATGCATTGATATGGCCAATCTATACTCTGCCTCATATGGCAATTCCAGTTGTGAAACCATGTCGGGAATCGCCAGCATCCAACTCACATAGTAGTATGCCAGTATGTGATAGCCCGAGAAGAGTTTGTCAGGGATGGAATTGATCCTGTAGTCTTTTTTGTCTGGGCTGTAGCCCTGCGTTCCCTGGAGGGCGATCTCGAAGGCTGTTTTTTTGATGTCGTCCTTAGATTTCCCTTCGAAATACCGCAGAGCGTCGACCATAAACATGACCACGGCCATATTGGTGCCGATCGCGTCCTGAGATTTCTGGAATTGTTCCTGTTCCCTTTTTTTGTAAGGGTTTTTTGAATCCAGATCGAAGGGGTCCTTTTCTATGCACTCAAGCAATTCGTCGGTATTGGTTCGTTTGCGGAGGTCGCTTTCGTGAATGAGTTCGAAATAGCTGTCTAATTTCAGTTCTTCCGCCCAGTGAAGTACGAGTTCATATTCGATAGCCGGCTTTTTAGTGTCTTTATTGCTTAGAAATTCCTCGTAAAAACTCTTTGCTTGTTTCAGTTCAATTCCATCGGCTTTAAATTCGGCAATCAGATCAATCCCGAAAAGATCTCTGAACTGCAAAGCGCTCACGATGTTGTATATCTTGCTCTTTGAAACGATGGGCTTGGGCGAAAGGGATATGATCTTAGTATCGGTGACGGCCTTCACGGCCTGCTGAATGAGCGCATACAGCGACAGGAATTGATACGCCCTCAGATCGGCATGATCTCGGTACATGATGTTTTCGATGAAAAGATCGATGGGCGCATTATACACCTGCAGATTGAGCCCAGTGAAGAGGCCCGCGGCAAATTGATCTATGGCCGTGGCCGATATTCCCTTGTCGCGGAGTTTTTGCATGGCGAAAACTATGCTTTTCGTAAAAGCCGCTTTATGCTCCTGCGTGGAAGTGAAAAGCAGATTGGCATCGGCCGCTCTCGCCTCGATAACGAGCGCAAGGTGAAGAAGCTCGTGCATGATCAGATGTTCGACCGCGGGATAGTCCGGTTTATATTTTACAAGATGCTTTTCCCTGCCGTAGTATTCTGCAAATTCGATCTTTGCGGCGGTCGTAAGTGTGGGATCTTCTACGGATACAATTTCCTTACCGCCTTCAAATTCTAATCTGTGAAGGAATTCTTTTGCGATCTGTTTTCCTCGACCTTCCTGTACGATTCTTCGCGCTATGTCGAAAGCCTGTTTCACGGAATTTTGATACAACCCATCTTTGCTTTTGTTTAATTTAAGGGCTTCAACGGTACTGTTAAACGCAGACAACAAGTCGCCTTCTATTTCCGCTATCATAGCCAGTGCAAAATGAGTATTCGGATACTCCTTATTAATTTTTATCGCCTCATGGAAATATTTTTTGGCTTCTTCGATTTTTCCTTGCTGCATCAGATTGGCTCCGATATTATTTACAGCAATGTTATCGGTGGGATTTACTTTGAGAGCCTGATCGTAATAAGCCATCGCGGTGGGCACATCATTTTTGAACTTTGCAAAAATGTTTCCCATCATCAGCAGAGCAAAACCGTTTTTCGGATCCCAGCGAAGCGCGTCTATTAACGAATTGGTCGCGTCTTCCTGGTCGCCTTCATCCGAAAGAATTTGGCCGTAAATTCTGTGGTACTCAGAATTCGAAGGATTTTTCTTGATGAGATCGTCTAAGATTTTTTTGGCTTCGGTGTATTTACCTTTTTGGCAAAGCGCGACTACTTTTCTGTAGTCGGCTTCCTGGTGCAGGATGGCAGGTGTATCAATTTCTACTATGACCCAATCATCTTCGATTGATACTTTGGGTTTATAAGGGCCGAAAGAGTAAAACTCGGTTAAGCTATTAATTATTAATAGCTTATACCCCCCCCATTTTTGGAGATTTCAGGAAAGATCGTAAATAAGAAGTCGTCTATTTTGTGTACAATTTTCATTGATTAATTTTTAATGAGTTCTTGGTATTTCACAAATAGAAGAGCATAAAAATTTGAAAGCCTCATTCAATAGAGAAACAGTTTAACAATCTAAATATAAATTTGCTACGAAAATCGCAGAAGAATATTTCGCGGCAACTGCCTTGAAACTGTCATTTTAATTCATGAGTTTTGAATGTTGCTAAGGTTACTCGGGACCAAGTGAAAGAAAGCATTATGGAAAAAGAACTCATACAGGCGCTGTTTGCACGTCTCGAAAAGGCCAAATACGAAAAAAACGGAATCGAGTACCGGAGCGCTCGCGATCTACTTGAGATTTTTGGCTATTCAAAATGGGATAATTTTCTGAAGGTTATCGACAAAGCCTGCGAGGCGTGTAAAAATAGCGGAGTGACAATTGAAGACCATTTTGCCGATGCCGGGAAAATGGTTCCAATTGGGAGCGGAACAGAACGGGAAATTGACGACATTGCGCTCACACGCTATGCGTGCTATCTCATTGCACAAAATGCCGATGCTTCCAAGAACCCGGTCGCCTTCGCGCAAACGTATTTTGCGGTGCAAACGCGTAAACAGGAAATTATTGAAAAACGGCTCTTGGAAGTCGAACGCGTTACCGCTCGCGAAAAACTCACAAAATCTGAAAAAAAGCTATCCGGCATCCTGTTCGAACGCGGCGTCGATGATCGCGGATTCGCGTTGATAAGAAGCAAAGGTGATCAAGTGCTTTTTGGCGGATATACGACACAGATGCTGAAAAATAAACTTCTGATTCCTGAAAATAAGCCACTTGCCGATTTTCTGCCCACTTTGGCAATCAAAGCTAAAGATTTTGCTGCGGAATTGACCGATCACAATGTTGAAGTCAAAGACCTCAAAGGCATCGATCCTATTAAGCAGGAACATATCGACAATAACAAAGCCGTGTAAGATGCTTCTTGGGCGTGGCGTGAAACCGGAAGAGTTACCAGTCTCGGAAGATATTTCAAAAGTCAAACGCAAACTTGCCGGAGAAAGCAAAAAACTACTTAAAGATGTAAAGAAGCCTAAAAAATGAACTGATCGGAACTTTCGCATAATTCAATTGAAGTGGCTATAACTTCAAAAAACGGATCGAGAACCGCCACTCTCTCCTAAAATCCAAAACATGACTAATCTTCTTGACTAATTGATTTTGTTCCGCTACATTTCGTCAGATAACGAAATATAGTGAAGAGCAAACCATGAATCTCGGAGTCAAAGTCAAAATATTCAAAGCTTTATCCGATCCCAGCCGTTTGCGCATTCTCAAAATGCTGCAGGTACGAAGTCTCTGTGTATGTGAAATCACTGAAATTCTAGGTCTGGCCACGTCGACCGTGTCCAATCACCTGAGCATACTTCGGGATGTAGGCTTCATTGCTGAGTATAAAGAAGGTAAGTGGGTCAATTACAAGATCAATAATAATCCGACGGATCCGGTTCTGGGGTCGCTGAATTCGATCATGCATGCGATTCTCAATGATATTGAAGATATCCAGAGGGACAAAAAAATGGTTTACACGGTTGATCGTATTGCAATATGCCGGTAAGGATAGACTGAATCATTTCGATTGATAACGAAATAAATGTAAAAATTCAAGAAACCAAGTGAATACGAAACCGAATCATCAATGGATGAAAAGAGGAGGCCCTCAATTGTTTAAGAAAATTCTCATCCTATGTACCGGCAATTCCTGCCGCAGTCAAATGGCCGAAGGATTCTTGAGATCCTTTGATGATCAATTAGATGTTCATTCCGCAGGCACCCGGCCATCCTGGCAGGTCCATCCCAAAGCAATTGAGGTTATGGGCGAGGCGGGGATTGATCTCCGAAAAAACTATCCCAAAAGCGTCGATCAGTTTATTGATCAAGCGTTTGACTATGTGATCACGGTGTGCGGCCATGCCGAAGAGAATTGCCCAATTTTTATTGGCAAAGTTACGCACCGGCTTCATATCGGATTTGAAGATCCGGCGGAAGCCACGGGTACAGAATTGGAAATAATGGCCGAGTTCCGAAAAATTCGTGATCAGATAAAAGAGCGTTTTTACGAGTTGTATCGAAGTGAATTACAAGAGAAGCAGAGGTAATCGTGTTGGATATAAAGGTACTGGGTACAGGATGCTCAAATTGCATCAAGTTGGAAAAATTGTGTCGTGAGATCATCGGAGAAAAAAATCTTGCAGCGACGATCGAAAAAATAACTGATTACGACCGTTTTGCTGATTTTGGAGTGTTGCTGACACCGGGACTTGTGGTCAATGGAAAAGTACTGGCCAGCGGCCGTGTTCCCGGCAAGCAGGTTCTGGAGCAGTGGCTTCTTGATATTGAAAAACAAACAAATTGAAAATCGTACTCCAATAACGAGGTCATCCATGTCTTCGGTAACAAAACAACTGTCAATTCTAGACCGCTATCTCACGCTTTGGATTTTTTTAGTCATGCTAGCCGGCGTTGCGGCCGGATCATTTTTTCCGGGAATTAGCGGATTCTGGGACTCCTTCAGTTCGGGCACAACGAATATACCGATTGCGATCGGCCTGATCCTGATGATGTATCCTCCACTCGCTAAAGTCAAATACGAGGAACTCATCGATGTTTTCAGAAATAAGAGAGTATTATTACTTTCGCTCTTTCAAAACTGGCTGATCGGTCCAGTCCTGATGTTTCTTTTGGCCATTTCCTTTTTGCGTGATTTTCCGGAATACATGGCGGGACTTATCATGATCGGCCTGGCGCGTTGTATTGCCATGGTCATTGTTTGGAATGAATTGGCCCAAGGAGACACGGAGTACGCGGCAGGGCTCGTTGCCTTTAATTCGATTTTCCAGGTTCTGTTCTTTCCCGTGTACGCCTATCTGTTTATGACCGTATTCCCTTCGTGGATCGGTTTGCCATCCTTCGCCGTGGACATTACGATCGCACAGATTGCCAAAAGCGTATTCGTGTACCTCGGGATTCCCTTCATGGCCGGCTTGATCACACGATATACCTTGCTGAAAATCAAAACCAAAGAATGGTACAACCAGAAATTCATTCCGAAAATTTCTCCGATCACACTCATCGCACTTTTGTTCACGATCTTTGTTATGTTTTCGCTCAAGGGCGAGACTATCGTGAGAATTCCTGTGGATGTTCTTCGTATTGCGATCCCGCTGGTGATTTACTTTGTGATCATGTTTGCGGTATCGTTTTATCTCGGCCGAAAGAGTGGAGCGGATTATGCAAAAACGGCTACGCTCGCCTTCACGGCGGCCAGCAATAATTTCGAGTTGGCGATTGCGGTGTCCATTGCCGTCTTTGGAATTCACTCCGGCGTGGCATTTGCGGCCGTGATCGGCCCCTTGGTCGAAGTCCCGGTACTCATCTTTCTGGTCAAGGTCTCGCTGGGGTTGAGAGGAAAGTACTTTAGAGACTCTCTGTAGAGACTCAGTTCTTATTCAAAAATGAAGAATACATCCAGACCAGTTTTTCCTGCGCGCGAATATAATCGCTCATCAGGGCATTGGTTCCTTCATCCCCCACCTCCGCCGACAAGGACAATAGATCCCGCTGAATAATGATGATCGTCCTGAAGGAATTTAGGATATCTTCCACGGCCCGGATCCCATTGGTCACCATGGCATGCTCCTTTATTTTTGAAAGCTTGCGGTAATCCGAATAATTATGAAAGGGTGTATGACCCAGCGTCAATATCCTTTCAGCGACCTCGTCGATTTTGATAAAAAGATCATTGTAAAGTTCTTCAAATTTTAAATGAAGTTCAAAAAACTTCTCGCCTTTGATATTCCAGTGAAATCCCCGCGTATTCTGATAAAAAACGGAATAGTTGGCCAGAAGTATATTGAGATCTTCAGCCAGCTTTTTTGATTTTGCCTGATCGAGTCCTATTGCATTTAGATTTTTCATAATATCCTCACTTCGCTATGGGTTATCGGTTATAATGATTCGTATTGATCATTTCAAAATATAAGAAATCATCCGGCCTTCTCCTATACTTAGTGATTTTTCGTTACTTGCTGCAGGAAAAAATACCGCGAACAAATAAAACACAAGGTTACAAAAAATGAAAACACCAATTACATGACTTTTATCATAGCGCTCAAAGTGTAGTTCGCGTAAGTTATTCCCGAACGAACGTTCGAACTTGTTGTGGAGAATTCCGATGAAATGGATGGCGTCTTGGAAGATGACCGAAGTGGGCAAGCCCATGGAGATCTGCCGTGGAGATTGCCCTGCCTTGTCCGCCGGGGATGTACTCGTGCGTATTGCCGGTTGCGGCGTATGCCATACGGACCTCGGATTTTTATATGACGGGGTTCGCACGATGAAGCCTTTGCCGCTTACGCTCGGGCATGAAATCAGCGGATTCGTGGAGGAAACGGGCAGCGATGCTCTCTTCTGGCTTGGAAAGGCCGTTATCATTCCGGCGGTCTTGCCGTGCGGGGTCTGCGATCTTTGCCTCAAAGGGCAGGCTCGTATCTGCCGTCACCAAAAAATGCCAGGCAATCATATTGATGGAGGATTCGCGGATCGTGTTGTCGTTCCATCAAAATATCTGTGCTTCGTGGATATTCCGGACGAAAAATCAACGTTTGGGAAATCGGGTCTTACGTTGAGCGACTTATCCGTGGTCGCGGATGCGGTTACAACGCCATTTCAAGCGGTCAGGACTTCAGGGATCGTTTCCGGCGATGTCGCCATTTTCATCGGCGCCGGCGGGGTCGGCGGATATGGTATTCAGATCGCCAATGCCCTCGGCGCACATGTTGTCGCTATAGACGTGGACGACAAAAAACTGGAAATCTACAAAGAATTCGGCGCCAAACTAACACTCAATCCGGCCAAAGCCGACGCGAAAGAAATCCGCAAAACCATTCAGGCCTGGGTTCTGTCGAATAAATTTCCGCAATATGAATGGAGAATATTCGAAACGTCCGGCACTCCGAAAGGACAGGAACTCGCCTTCAGCCTGCTGACCTTCGGCGCGACACTATCCGTCGTAGGATTTACCATGGAGGCCGTATCTTTGCGCTTGAGTAATCTGATGGCGTTTGACGCCAAAGCCATCGGTAATTGGGGCTGCGATCCTTTGCTTTATCCGGAAGCTCTGGAATGGGTGCGATCGGGAAAGATCCAACTTGCGCCGTTTATTCAGAAATTTCCAATGAGTGAAATAAATTCTGTTTTTGACCGGGCCCATCGCAAAGAGATTGACAAGCGGCCCATATTAACACCCGATTTCTAAAGAGGAGTATTAGGATGTTCAAAAATCATGATCTTGTACCGGATTATGCGTTCAAAGAAATTCGCTATGAATTAAAGCCCTGCAAAAATCCTGCGGGTCAGGCGGTTCCCGGTTTGTTCAATGCCTTGATCACGCTCAATAATCCAACGCAGCTTAATTCCTACACAACCGGAATGGTGAAAGAGGTTATTCTCGCTTTCCGTAAAGCTTCCAATTCGCGCGATGTCGTTGCCGTTGTTTTTACCGGCGAAGGCAATCGTGCGTTCTGCACTGGCGGCAATACGAAAGAGTACGCGGAATATTACGCCGGACAACCGGATGAATATCGCCAGTACATGCGTCTTTTTAATGATATGGTCACCACGATTCTTCATTGCGATAAACCGGTCATCTGCCGCGTCAATGGGATGCGTATTGCGGGAGGTCAGGAGATCGGAATGGCGTGTGATTTCACCATAGCGAGCGATCTCGCAGTATTTGGTCAGGCGGGTCCGAAGCACGGCTCCGTGCCCGACGGCGGGTCCACCGATTTTCTTCCGCTTTATGTCGGTATTGAAAACGCGATGGTCAGCTGCAGCCTTTGTGAACTGTGGTCTGCGCATAAAGCGTATCGTCTTGGTCTGATAACGGATCTCGTGCCGGCTTTGAAAAAAGACGGAAAATTTATTCCCAATCCACTTGTTCAAACCGAACGCTGGTCGGACGAGATGGGACGTATCATTCACGGTGAAATGAAGACTGGACAAGAGAAGGAGCTCGGCAAGCAATTGATGGCAGCGTGCGAAATTGATCTGAGCTTGCTCGACGCGCGCGTTGATAAATTGATCGGATCATTACTCATGACTGTTCCGGGCTGCTTGACAAAAACGCTGGAATCCATGCGCAAGCATAAGCTTGCCCATTGGGATAAGAACCGAGAAAGCAATCGAGCATGGCTCGGGCTGAATATGATGAATGAAGGCCGTGCAGGATTCCGCGCATTCAATGAAGGAACGAAGGAAAATCGCGAAGTTGATTTCATTAAGTTGCGTACGCTCTTGGCGGAGGGTGAAAAATGGAACGAAGCGCTGATTGAAAAAGTTATGCCCAAAGCCAAATCATAAATCATAAAGCACACCATGAATACAAAAATAATCATCGAGTCGTCTTTTGACGGGCAAGTTCAGACGATCACCCTGGCAAATGGCAAGGGTAATGTCATGGACAAAGATATGATGATGGAACTTGACAACGCGGTCAAGGAAATCGGAAAAAATTCTGTCGTGAAGGCCATTGTCTTTCGCGGAGACGGCGCGCATTTTTCGTTCGGCGCGAGCGTGCCGGAACATCAAAAAGATCTCGCTCCCGAAATGCTGAAAACATTTCACGGACTTTTCAAATCCTTGTGCGAAGTTTGCATTCCCACGTTCGCCGTGGTGCGCGGGCAATGTCTCGGTGGAGGAATGGAGCTCGCCATTTTTTGTAACTGGATTTTTGCAGGTGAAGATGCGCGTTTCGGGCAGCCGGAAATCGGTCTTTCGGTTTTTGCCCCTGTGGCATCTCTGATTTTGCCGAATCTGATCGGGCAAGCCGCCGCAGACGATCTGCTCCTTACAGGACGTGCCATCACTGCGGCCCGCGCCAAGGAGCTTGGACTTATTCAACACGTCTCGATCGATCCCGAAAAAGAAATTCATATTTTTCTTGAACAGCATATTCTGCTCAAGAGTGCGATTGCGCTTCGCAAAGCCTGTCGCGCCGCAAGGCATCATTTTTATCATTCCTTTTTACGCGATTTGGACGAATTGGAATGCGCTTATACGGATGATCTCATGGCCACGCACGACGCCAATGAAGGCATTCAGGCTTTTTTAGATAAACGCAAACCGGTTTGGACTAATTCGTGATCTCCATTGACCTAAAAGGCAAAGTCGCGCTCATCACGGGTGCCGCGGGGGGTATTGGATGGACAACTGCGCAGGTTTTTATAAAAGCCGGCGCAAGCGTGGTTGGTGTGGATCGCAAGGCTCCCTCGGAATTGCTGGAAGGCGCGCGTTTTCTTGAAGTGGATGTGCGCAGTCCGGAGTCGGTTCGCGAATGTGTAAAGAATATTCTGGAGGCTGAAGGTCGGATTGATTTTCTGATCAATAATGCCGGCATTTCACGCGATGCACCCATCTGGAAAATTACGGAAGAAATGTGGGACGATGTACTGGACGTCAATCTGAAAGGCGCGTATAATTTTATTCATCACGTCGCGCCGCATTTTAGAGAATGGCAATACGGCAAGATCGTCAACGTTGCTTCGATCAATGGAATGCGCGGTAAATTCGGTCTTTCTAATTACGCCGCATCCAAAGCCGGCCTGATCGGATTGACCAAAGCGACCGCCACAGAACTGGCGCGTTCCCGCGTCAATGTTAATGCCGTGGCACCAGGTCTTATCATGACGCCGCTCGTAATGACGATGACGCCGGAAGCGCTTGAAAAGTCGCGTTCGGAAATTCTGCTGAGCGAACCCGGAAAGCCGGAAGACGTGGCCCATACGATATTATTTTTGTGTTCGGATCTGGCGCGTCATATTACCGGTGAAGTAATAAAAATCGACGGCGGTCAATACATATGAACGTTAGTTTTTCAAGATCGCAAGCTAAATGCCATCACGAAAAAGTGGTAGGCGCAGGCTTTAGCCTGCGATAAGCACGGTATCTAATAAGGAGAGATCATGACATTTATCGAACAATGCCGGGGACAATCACTCGACGAAATTCTTTATCTGTGTCGCGAATTCATCGAAGACCCTGAATATCCGACCGTAAAGGCTTGGCAGGAATCGGGTGGGAAAGTTCTGGGACACTTTCAGGTATATTTTCCGGAGGAAATTGCCCACGCAGCCGGATTTCTGCCGGTCAAAATTAGCGGCGCCCAGGTCGAAGGTATGGAAGCGGAATCTCATTTCGGTTCGTATTTGTGTTCCGTTATCAAAACATCACTCGAACTCGCACTCACGGACAAAATCAAACTAGACATGTTCGTCACGCATCCGATCTGCGATGCCGCGCGCAATCTCGCGGCGATCTGGGGACGGAATTTTCCGTATCACAGCCAGATTCTGTATTTGCCGCAGAACCCTAATTCGAAACACTCTGCGGAATATCTGCGCCACGAATATCAGCGCCTCCTTACCGATATCGAATCTTTAGGCGGTCGCAAAGTGACCAATGAAGATCTGCTTCGTTCGATCGCGGTGTATAATGAAAGCCGAGTTCACATGGACGAAGTTTATGATATCAAACGCGAAACGCCATGGCTGATTGACGCCGAAGACGCCTATGCACTTATAGCCGTCGCGGGTTTTTTAAGACGTGAAGAGTACAACGAACTCATGCGTATGGTTCTTCCGATGATTCTCAAACGCTCAAGATATAAGCACGATAAAATGCGTATTGTTTTTGAAGGTGGTTTTTGTGAACAGCCTCCGATTGATCTGATTCAGGCGATTGGGCGTTCTTGTTATATTGTTGACGATGATCTTATGATCGGTCTTCGCTATCTCACCGCGCCGGTCCCGACGACGGGCGACGCGCTCTTCGAACTCGCGCATGCGTACATCGAACATTCTTCCTACAGCCCTGTTCAGCATGATCTGCGCAAACCCAAAGAAGACATGCTTCTCGAACGTTATCAGCGTGCGCGCGGAGAAGCGGTCATTCTGGCCGCCGCGAAAATGTGCGAGCCCGGACTTGAAGAGCAGGTGGCGTACAGCAAAGCCTTAGACGAACATCATATCCCGTATTTTGTAAGCGAATTTGAAGAGAACCAGAATACGTTTGACCATATCAGCATTCAGCTCGAAACTTTTGTCGAAAACCTAATATTTCAGTGAGATTAATTCTATGATTGCAAACACCACAGAAAAAACAATCGTCGGGCGCGGCAACGATCAAGGCGCAGAACTTTTCCGCAATTGGTTTGGCGAACTTACCGAAGCCGCCAATACCGGACGCCCTTCCGCGTATGTCTTCGTCATGGGGAGTCTCAATGAGATTCTGAAGACGTTTGATTTTCCCGTCGTATTTCCGGAAATCAATTCCCTGCAAACGGCCGTGCGGCGGATCTCCGCAGAATTCCTGAGCGAAGCCGAGACCTATGGCTATTCGCCGGACATTTGCGGATATGTCAAAGCGGACGTTGCGGTTCAGCTTCGTGGCGGTGATCACCCCATGGGAAAAATTCCTAAGCCGGCGATCGCGGTCCTGACCAATGCCTGCAATACCTATATCAAATGGGCGGAGATCTGGGAACGAATGTATAAGGTTCCGATCGTCACGATCGACATTCCGGGCACCCGCGGGAGAAAAACAGACAACCCTCAGGGCGAAAGTAATTTCGCAGGCGACCGTCAGTACGTACTTGCACAACTCAAGGAACTCATCACGACGTGTGAGACCATAACGGGTAAAAAATTTGACATCGATAAATTTCGTCATATACTTGGTTACGCCAATGACATGAGTCGCGCATGGAAGGAAATTATTTTGTGCAATCGCGCGAAGCCGGCCGTTTTTAATGCGCTCACGGATGGAACGATATTTCTAGGCGTGGCCAATGGTTTTCGCGGAACAGAGGCAGGTAGCCAGTACTTCAAAGACCTCGCCGAAGAAATGAAATACAAAGTTGCCAATCATATCGGTACCGTCAACGATGAGAAATTCCGTCTCGCCTTTGTTGGCGTTCCCTGTTATCCGATATTCCGGAAATTCAACGAATATTTTTCATTGCAGGGCGGTTCGTTTGTTCAGTCTACGTACTTATACTTTGCTTCCGGAGGAACGAATCTCGGTTTTGAATACGATTTGAATAATCCGCTCGAGAGCCTTGCCGAAGGTCTGCTCATAAGCGTTCGCGACGCCATGGACAGCATGTTCCATCAGGATCAGGCAATTTTATCCATGATTGATGACTATTCGATTGAAGGCGTGGTTTATCATCCGATCAAAAGTTGCCGTACGGTAAGTACAGGACTTGCGGACGGACGTCGTCATTTGCTGGAAAAACGCGATATCGCGACTCTTTTTCTCGAATCGGATATGATGGACAAACGTGTGGTATCCGAAGCGCAGATGAAAAATCGGATCGATGCGTATTTTGAAGGATTACAATCGCGGCGGCTCATTGCTGCTGCTCAACGATAGGAGATCGCAATGGCGTATGCAGCAGGTGTGGACGTAGGCTCTACACAAACCAAAGCCGTGATCATCAATGAGAAGCGGGAGATCGTACAGCGCGCGCTGATCGATACCGGCGCCAATGTCACCTTGGCCGCCGAGAATTCATTCCGCCAGGCGGTGGAAGCCGCAGGGATCAATGAAACGGAAGTAGAATTTGTCATCGGAACAGGCTACGGCCGGTACAAAGTCACGTTTGGAAATAAGCAGATTACGGAGATCAGTTGCCACGGACGCGGCGCCGTGCACATGTTTCCAAATACGAAAACCGTTCTGGACATGGGCGGTCAGGACAGTAAAGCGATTCGGGTCAATGAAAAAGGGGAGATCGTCGATTTTTGTATGAATGATAAGTGTGCCGCCGGCACGGGACGCTTTCTGGGCGCGGCCGCGGTGACCCTGCATATTCCGTTGGACGATCTGGGTGTGACCGCTTTGCAGGCCCAGCGCGCCGTCAGAATCAGCACAACGTGTACCGTTTTTGCGGAATCCGAGATTCTGTCGTGGCTTGGTAAAGGAAAAAAAGTCGAAGATATTCTTTGGGGTGTTCATCAGTCGATTGCCGCGCGCTCGATTGGTTTGCTCCGCCGTATTGGTTTGGAAGATGAAATAACATTCACCGGTGGTGTGGCACGCAATATCGGAATGGTGAGCGCCATAGAAGAATCGCTGAAACGGAAAGTTAATGTCGGTGCGGATTCCCACTATATGGGCGCACTTGGCGCGGCGTTATTTGCCATGGACCATATCATGGTGGCGCGCAAACCGGCCGCACAGGAGGTAACGTTATGATCATTACAGCAGGGCTTGATATGGGCTCCACCTACATCAAGGCGGTCCTATTTTCAGACGATCGCAAAATTCTCGGCAAAGCGATGGCTCAGACCGGATCGCGCCTCACCGAAGCCGCCGAAGAAGTATTAACGTTGGCATTACAAGAAGCCGGACTCACGCGCAGTGATATCAGCTATACGATTACAACCGGTTACGGACGTCATATGCTTCCGGTACGCGACCTGCAAGTCACCGATCTGACTGCCACCGCACGGGGCGCACAATTTCTATTTCCCGCAACGAGAACCATTCTGGATATCGGCGGACAGACGATGAAAGCCAGCCGCGTGGATGATAAAGGAAAGGTCGTCACGTTTCGCCTCAATGATAAATGCGCCGCGGGTACAGGCGCATTTTTGGAGAAAACCGCACGCTACATGGGTTATGGAACTCCGGATATCGGAGCCTTGCTTCGCTTGTCCAAACAAAAGGTTTCGATCTCCGGCGTATGCGCCGTTTTTGCCGAATCCGAAGTGATTAGCCATCTCTCTGAAGGTGTTCCGCCGGAAGATATCATGTTCGGCTCGATCGTATCGCTCACGGACCGCTCGGTGCAGCTGCTCAAGCGCATCAAAGCGGAGCCCGAGTACACGCTCATCGGCGGAATTCTCCGCTGGGATATGATGGCGAAAGAGATTGTCAATCAGCTCAAAGAAAAAGTGAATGTTCCCGAAGGCGATATGCCTCAATACACATCGGCGCTCGGATGTGCGATCCTCGGGCATGTGCGCCTGCGTCAGATTCGAGATCAAAAAACCGCCGTTCCGGCTTAGGAAAAATTTATGATTCGTGCCATTGAAATGTTAGTTCAGGAACACCGCGTCATCAATTCAGTGCTCAATTGTCTGGAACTATTTGTCCAAAATTCAGAACGCGATAAATATTTTGACCCAATCGCGGCGCAGGTGATGGTATCGTTTTTTAAAGAATTTGCGGACGCCTGTCATCACGGCAAAGAGGAGGATGTTTTATTTATTCGTTCGAATGCCAAAACCGGTGATCACGGTCCTGTGAAGACTCTGGAAGAGGAACATCGCGAAGGAAGGGGCTATATCGGTGAAATGCAGCAGGCGATCGATAGTGCCATACAGGCCAAATCCATAGATCGATTCTGTGACAATGCCCGTGATTTCATCGACATGCTCCGCAGGCATATTATTCGCGAAGACAGCGCCGTTTTCCCGATGATCGACGAATTACTGGACGCGGATGAAGCACGTGCCTTATGGAAAGATTTTCAGCATGTGGAATCGAAAGCCGGCGACCGGCAAAAAAGGCTGACCGGTGTTGCACGTGAATTGTGCAAGCAGTATGGCGTAAGTTTCCCTGAAGATGAAATCGGTGAACTTACATGATACGCCGATGAAGCCCACACTCTGCAACGCACTTCCGATTATAGGTCAGGACGATAAAACCGTCTTGTCGGGCTGTACACAGTCGGACGAATCGCTCGTGGCCGAAGGCTGGGAACGCCGCTATCTCGCCGATCCGCGAATGGCGCGTGAAGCCGAGGAAAATTACTCGATACTGGGTTATGAAGTTAAGCTCCAGCCACTTGAGACGGCAGGCATCCCCGAACAGTGTGAAGGCTGTTCAGCAGTTTTGCAAAAATTTGTGGTGGTGTATACTAAGAAACGGGGGTGAGAGCGCTGGCTCGTCGGCCGCTATATCGCCAAACCGATGTTAGCGGTTCGGGCTTTGTTTTAGAGGTTATCTATCATTTTTTTCTTCATCAAAATTGTCAAAGTAGGTGAAGTCCTTAGTAATAATTCCGTTTTCAATTGTCAAAATAGCACAAATACTTTTGCTGAACCCATGTTATGTGCCGATATCGGCAGTAATTTTATATATCACTTAATTCAAGAAATAATAACCGGCATTAAGAATTGCAGCAAAGCTTACCCAGAGCAAGTATGGGATGTTCAAATAAGCGGCGAATGGTCTTATTTTATAGAACAGATACATCATTGAAGCAATGCTGATCCATAAAAGAATGATCTCTATAAGCGCAGCTCCAATCACATGGAAATAGAAGAATAGAAAACTCCAAGCAAAGTTTAAAAACATTTGGATTGAGAATACCTTGATAGCCAAGTTTCTCTCTTTCGATGTCTTCTCTTTCCAAATAATAAATAAGGAAATTCCTAAGAGCATGTATAGGGATGTCCATACCGGACCGAAAACCCAATTCGGAGGACTGAACGCGGGTCTGTTTAATGATGCATACCATGCAGGGACTGCTTGAGAAGTAAACGTCCCCGCTAAAAAGCCGACCGATAAGGGCAAAAGCAATGATACGGTCAGTTTAATGATGTTCGGTCGATCTATAATAAAAATACTCTTTTATTGAAGTCATTTTATAACGTATAGGATACGCCAACGGATAAGTAATGGAATAACGCAAACGTGTATACTTCATCATTATCTGCACCTCCTTCCAGAATACGATACCCGGCTTCAATCCCAAGCCGATTGGACAATTTATAGGATGCAGCAAAAAGTACATCAATTGCTCTTCCCTGTGGAGCCGCAAGCGCATCCCCTTCTAAAAGAAAACCAAGCTTTTCGTATGAATGCCAGAATAATCTGAAATTAATAATGGAGACAAAACCAACATTGGATTTCTCAGCAGTTATCCCTTGAGCCCTGGGGACTCTTACCAATATTAATGATGGTCACCTGATTTTTCTTTCTTCTCATCGATAATCTTGTTCAGTCTCATAAGCGATATAAATGTAATTATTATCGCTACAATTAAAGACCCAATAATTCCAATATCTTGATTCATCCAAGATATTTTATCACAAATCATCCAGACACTCCTAAATATTAGCACCGAAGCAAAAATAAGAAGGAATTCATAAATAATAATTTTATGTAATCTCATGCTTTACCTTTTTGTTTTTTGAATAATGAAATAAAAATGGATACGCTGATTATAGATACAATTATTATAAGAGACCAGCTAATAGGGAATTTTCCACCAAACGCTTCATTTAACCAAGCCATCTTTAATCCCACAAATACAAGAACTATTCCAAGGCCATACTTCAAATAGCGGAATTTTTCTATTACTCCTGCCAGCATAAAATAGAGCGCTCTTAAACCAAGGATTGCGAACACATTGGAAGTATACACAATCAATGGCTCGTTTGTAATTGCAAAAATTGCGGGAACGGAATCAACTGCAAAAATTATATCCGATACTTCTATAAAAAGAAGAGCGACCATTAATGGAGTTGCATATAGAACTCCGTCTTTGCGTATAAAGAATGTCTGTCCTTCAATGGTTGGTGTAACCGGGAAGAATTTCTTAAACAATTTTATAACAGGATTCTTTTCCGGATTGATCGGCTTTTCCGGCACGAAGATGATCTTAAAACCCGTCAGAATAAGAAATACACCAAAGAAAATTACAAGCCATTGATATTGGATCAGAATAGAACCCATTGCAATGAAGATTATGCGAAAGATAAGAGCGCCGATAATTCCAAAGAATAGTACTCTATGCTGATATTTTAACGGTATTGCGAAAAAAGTAAATACTACTACAAAAACAAATATGTTGTCCACGGCTAAGGTTTTTTCGACTATAAATCCGGTTAGAAATTCCAGTCCGATTTGCTTAGCGGAAGCATGGGCATCAAATCCCGGTATGGCAAGAAGCCTTGCATCATTTTCAAACTTCCAGCCGGCGTATTGGAAGAAAAAATAATTGAAGATAAGCGCGAGTGTAATCCAGATTATACTCCACGTTAATGATTCCTTGAAAGTTACTTCGTGCGCATCCCGATGGAACACGCCCAAATCCAAAGCCAGCATCATTAAAACAAATGCAGTAAATCCGACATAGAATAGCCAGTAATCAGCAAAAGGAAATAGAATAATATTGTCCATGGCTTAATGCTCTCCTATCATAATTTGTTATTTCAAAAGAAC
This sequence comes from bacterium, assembly GCA_031402315.1. Classification (GTDB taxonomy): domain Bacteria; phylum CLD3; class CLD3; order SB21; family SB21; genus JANNSF01. The sequence continues at coordinate 19,762 of JANNSF010000343.1, forward strand.
TCAGTGATTAGCGATGGTAATGAACCAAGTGGCATAAATACCAAATGCTTTCGGATGGCTTTATTCATAAAACAACTTTCATTTATTGTTTACTCTCGCAGTGCTATTTGATTTACAACATCATATAGAGTTTTGATAAGCAACCTATCCAGTTTCTGTTCAAAAAACTGAGCTGTAACCTCATTCCATTTACTATGAGAATTATTAAGCTCTCTGAAACTATTTCCCAGGGTAGCGATGTATTCTCTTTTTCGGGATAGCAATTCGTACGATCTCATCACAAAGTTGCTTTTTCGGATTTCCCGGGAATTATCAATCCTCTGTCTTCAACCGCTTTAAATAATTCCGTAGCTTTTTGTTCGGCAAGAAATAGCTTTTGTCTTACTTCGTTCATTGTATGCTGCTTTTTGATAAAACGTTAATCGTCGGGATCTTTAAGGATCTCTGTCAATAAATAGAAAACCTGAATTTCCACTGCGGTGAACCGGCGGTGAGCCGATGTTGTTGGCTACCACTTAGGCCCTGAGTTTCTAACCGCACTAGTGGCTCTCCTCTCTACGGTCCAACTTTCGTTGATAAATATTCTGTATCGTTTCTTAATAATGCGTTTAAGCAATCCAGAACAACATTTTTGGTTTGTCCCTGAATGCCGGTCGAATAGTTTTTATTAATCTTGTTATTAAGCCCAAAGAACGATCTTTCTTTTCGGGGCCGTTTATAGGTAATTCTGAATTCATAATTGTTTGGACTGCCAACGGCCGAAATAGTAAGTCCACTTTTACTTTCCTTGTTCTCAATTTCTAAGGAGGGGTCATAGTAGATCTCGTCAAGTTTTGCGTTTCTCATTTCTCGTAGATAGCTATTCCAATCAGTCTTTTCAAAACGGTCAAGGATGGCGTCCTGTGACATATCTCCAAGTTCAATGATGTCCGGCTTTACAGGGTCGCAAAAAGATGCTTTAAATGTCATTGTCATGAGTGTTTTGTTAGATCTTTATCTGACTGTGATTTTCGACTACTTTCATCGGTCTTTTTTCCAAATCTGAAAGACGCCGATGCCATACAGGGCGCCCATAAACGTACAAACAAGAGAGCTGCAAATCATGAATATCATTTTTTCTTTGAGTTCAATCAAATAGGGTGAGCTACCGAGCAAGACGATCGGAATTCCCAGTAATCCGCGCGAAAGATAGACAAAGGCGATGATCGCTAGGCTGTATTTTAAGAAAGGCATTTCTCGGATTAATCCGGCTCCTGAAAAAGCATACAGTGCCCACACCGCGAGGATAAGCGCAATGAATCCGGTCACGAGGGACGGATACACGAGACCCCGTTCGGCAAAGTGAGCCATACGTTCTCCAGCCCCGAAAAAGCGATACCAGTCCGGCCCGCCAAAAATAATTAGAATATGGATTACAGAGGCGAGTAGACTGAGAGCTCCGCCGAGGACTAAGTATTTATTTGCGTCGCGCATTGTTTTGCTTGGTTTGGGGGAATATTATGGATTGATATGAAAACAATTGACTATCAAACCAAAAAGGTAAAGGCCTACGCCAAACGCGGTATGATTCATCAAACTGCGAAGCCTTGCCTGCGTGGGGTTGGAGGTCTTTGCCGCCGCGAATCCGAGTCCAAATAAAGGTTGCATGATAAAGAATGGTCCCACGACCGTGACCAGACCAAAGACGATCGCGGGAATCAGCGTCGGATGCTGAAGCCAGCGGTCGCCTACCAATGCAACGAAAGTGATGGCGAACATGATGCCAATCGTATAATGGGCGATCCATCCTACCAAACATTCTGCGCTCTTCTGTGCACTCGATGCTATATTTGAATGCTTAAAGATACCTTCCGGCATGAATCGAAGCCAGCGTCCGACGAGGCAGATATTGGATGGAGTAATCTTAAAAGCATATTTGAGAAATTGCGCCCAAAGATCAAACGTGAGCGTTGCGCCAAGCCCAATAAGAATTGCGTTAATAAGTGAGAGAGCCGGATTATCCATGACTAAGTATGATTGTCGCTAATTTGCAATTGCACTTCATTCGTTATTTCATTTATTCGCCGAATTTAGCATGGCTTTCGCTATGATTCCTTTTTACGTAACCGCATGAACCATGATCCGGTGTGTAATGACGCCGGGCGAATCAGTAAATAGAGGACTGCGCCCGCCATCGCGAAAATAACTCCGAACGCGGTTGGCAATACAGCTCCGAACGTATAGGTCATTCCAATTACAAAACCAAGTAGGTATTCTGCCCGATAGGTCGGAAACAACATGCCAAGCAAAAGTAATCCATTAACCATATATCCCAGAATCTCAAAATAACCAAATGTAAAAAAGGCGGCGAGCAGTATCCCAAAAAGCAGTGCTCCTACGAATCCGTAAATGATATTTGTCAAGTATTTCGATGCGTCGGGCTTCCCGGCCATGTGGCGGAGGATTCTCTTTTGGATCCGGTAAAGAAGAAACCATGTTAACAACGGAAGCAGAACTCCGCTCCACCAATTCGATATGGCAGGCAGGTCTTTCCGATGGAGAATATGGTGGCTCGATACGCCTCCATGAAAATGGTTCCAGACAAGGAGCAATCCTATCGCCAAGATTACAATTCCTGTAAAATACAGGCGAATATGAAAAAGCGTCTTTTCGTTCATATTATTCTTTACCCGTAGCCAATTTACCGGCAATGTAACCCATCGGAACATAAGCACCCGCCAAGTCTACTATGGTGAACCAGATTGGTGATGGCAGCATGACTGTATTAATGAGACCTCCAAGCATGAAAAAAGCTCCGATTCCCATCGCATATTTCATTTTATGGTTTGACACTATAGATGATACGAGGAATGCC
>JANNSF010000344.1:0-13419 GCA_031402315.1 bacterium
TTCACCCGCTGGGCTTCGCCCCCGGATAGCGTCGTCGCCTGCTGACCGAGGTGGATGTAATCCAAACCCACGTCGTGAAGCGTCTGAAGTTTGCGTTTGATCTTAGGAATCGCTTCAAAAAAATCGAGCGCCTCGCGCACCGTCATCTCGAGAACGTCGGAAATATTTTTGTCTTTGTATTTTACTTCCAGCGTTTCGCGATTGTAGCGTTTTCCTTCGCAAGCTTCGCAGTGAACATAAACATCGGGTAGAAAATTCATTTCTATTTTTTTAAGTCCTGCGCCCTGGCATTCCTCACATCGTCCGCCGATCACATTAAAACTAAAGCGACCAACTTTGTAGCCGCGAATTTTGGATTCCGCAAGCCCGGCAAAAAGATCGCGGATGAGCGAAAATAGATTCGTATACGTTGCGGGATTACTCCGCGGCGTTCGGCCAATCGGCGACTGATCGATATCGATGACCTTATCAATATTGTCCAGCCCTCGGATCGATTTATACGGAAGCGGTTTATCCACCGCATGATAGAAATCTTTGGCCAAGATGCGGTAGAAGGTTTCAGTAATCAGCGAACTCTTACCGGAGCCGCTCACGCCGGTAATACAAATGAATTTGCCGAGCGGAATTTCTAAATCCACATTTTTCAAATTATGGCCGCTCGCACCCTTGAGCCATATTTTTTTGCCATTGCCCGCCCGGCGAATTTCGGGAATCGCAATACGGCGCTCGTCCCGCAGGTAAGCCGATGTGACGGAATTGGAACTCAAAAACTGTTTGTAATTTCCCGATGCGGAAATTTTTCCCCCCAGACGACCCGCGCCCGGACCGAGATCGATGATATAATCAGAATGCTCCATCGTTTCACGATCGTGTTCAACGACGATCACTGTATTACCCAGATCACGTAATTCGAGCAAAGAGTGGATGAGCTTAATATTATCGCGCTGATGTAACCCAATACTGGGCTCGTCGAGAATGTACAAAACGCCCACGAGTTGCGAACCTATTTGAGTCGCGAGGCGAATGCGCTGCGACTCCCCGCCCGAAAGTGTCCGTGACGGGCGATTGAGCGTGATGTAGGTCAGTCCAACTTTTTCAAGAAAGTCCAAACGCTCGCGAATTTCTTTGATGATGGGCTCGCCGATTTTGAGTAGTTTTGGATCAATTTTTATTTTTTTTACAAAATTTAGATTATTGGTGATGGACAATTCGCCGACCTGATGAATATTCAAATCGCTTATTTTATACGAGAGTGATTCTTTTCGAAGCCTTCCACCGTTGCATTCCGTGCATATTTTTTCGCCCATAAAACTTTCCGCCCAATCGCGGATCTGGTCGGATGCCGAGTCTTCATAATAATGTTTGATGATTCCTTTTACGCCGCGAAATGCACCGACATAGTTTTTCTTTTTGCTGCCGGAGTAATAGAAAAATTTATGTTTTTCTTTTGCGGTTCCATTCATCAGGAGATCGTATGCTTTTTTGGGTAATTTGTTGAGGGGAGTGTCGAAATCAAAACCCCATTGCTCCAGAAGGATCGACATTTGCAAATAGAACCAGGTTAGTGTTTTCGGCGAATCGTGGGAAGCAAGGCCACCCTGATTGATCGTCTTTTCCGGATTCGGAATAATCAGACTTTCGTCAATTTCCCTCATTACGCCAAGCCCACTGCAGGTCGGGCAAGCACCCTGCGGACTATTGAATGAAAAAAGTTTTGGATACGTATCCTCATAGCTGATGCCGCAATGCGCGCACGCCAGATTTTTACTGAAAACTTTATCCACCGCGGTTTTTCCGGAAACGTCGCTTACCATGATGACGCCTTCGCCAATCGTAAGCGCTTGCTCGACCGACTCGATAAGTCGCTGATCGATTTCTCCGGACAATTGTAACCGATCAACGACAACTTCGATATCGTGAATTTTGTAACGCGAAATTTTGTCAACCGATTCCAATTCGTGAACTTCGCCATCAATGCGTACGCGGACGAATCCCTTCTTACGAAGCTTTTCGAAGAGTTCTTGATAATGACCTTTTCGCCCACGAACAACCGGAGCCAGAATCAGGAGTTTACTGTCCTTCTTAAATTTCAAAATCGTACCAATAATCTGGTCGCGTGTTTGTTTCTCTATCTCACGTCCGCATTGATAACAAAATGGCGTTGCTATTTTAGCGTAGAGGAGGCGCAGAAAATCATAGATCTCAGTGACAGTTCCGACCGTCGAACGCGGATTGCGGCTCGTTGTTTTTTGATCAATAGAAATCGCGGGACTGAGTCCGTCCACGAGATCCACGTCCGGTTTTTCCATCATATTGAGGAATTGACGAGCATACACGGACAGCGATTCAACATAACGGCGTTGGCCTTCGGCAAAGATTGTATCAAATGCGAGCGAGGATTTTCCGGAACCGGAAAGCCCGGTAATGACGGTCAATTTATCGCGCGGAATCTCAACATCGATATTTTGCAGATTATGCATGCGCGCACCGCGAACGATAATTTTTTCCTTAAACGCATCGGGGCGAGGCTCGGATACCGAAAGATCGGACTCAAAAAGAGAAAGTGTTTTGTCGTCGAAGCTCATATATGTCATTCAATTTTGGCTGGCAATATAGACGGGGAGGCCTTGAATAGCAAGCGAGCGGCTCTTTTTGCTACTCCAGAATGGAATCAACAAAAAACCCGGTAATCCAAAGAACACCGGGTCTCTATCGTAGCCACCGGCAGGGGATGCCGGCGTGGGGGTCAACTTCTTAATTTACTTTACAAGGGTCATCTTCTTACTGAGCGTAATCTTATCCGACTGCAGTCTATAAATATACACTCCGCTTGGAACTGTACGACCGAAACTGTCTTTCGAGTCCCAACTGACATTGTGAATTCCTGCTGAATAGGATCCATTCGCAAGTTCCTTCACTTTCTGACCATTCATATTGTAAATAGTGAGTGTAAGAACAGAACTCTCGGGAAGGTCAAACCGAATCGTCGTTGTTGGGTTAAATGGGTTCGGGTAATTGGCATGAAGCTGATATTGCTTCGGAATAACTAATGTCTCGATCTGTGAATTAGCTTTATGTGCGGGGATAATCGTCAATTTGTCTTCTGTCGAAATAACATCCCTAGGGTCTTTTGAATTGGTGCTATCCGACTTATCCGTATCATCAACCTGATGGTCTTTGGCTTCAGTTACTACGGTCGAAGAATCAATCTTCGATGGATCGGTTGCTTTCTCCGGCTCTGTCGCTGTACCACCATTTGAATTCGTAGCGTTCGAATTAAACGTCATATTGGCCAAAATATCGCTTCCGCCTTCATCAAGCGAGGCTTCATCATCCTCATCGGTCACGTCTGCGAGGTCATTACCCGGGACATAAGGATCCGTAGCCTTCCAGCGAAACTTATGAACCATATTTGAAAGATTGGGTTTCATAAGACGAAGGATGGTGCGTTTCTGGAGCGATGATAGAATATCCGGGTTTTGAATAGGAAATTCAATGCCTGCCAGACTCACGAATTTCCAATTCTTCGTAAATTCCTGATTACCAATCTGGAGTTTAAATGTATACTCTCCGTCCGGCATCATTTGACCCGCTTCATTCTTTCCATCCCAGTAGGTGGCGTATTTGCCCTTTGAAAAGAATTCTCCGAATAGAGTCCTTATCTCCGTCGTGCCAGAAAAAACTTTCATCGTGGCATTGGAGTTTTGACCTACACCAAACTTAATAATCATCGAAGGCGCGAAAGGCTCGAGTTTGTGTTTAATGAAACCTGAAATAGCATTCATGTGGCCTTGAGAATCTTCTTCTCTAAGAGTAGAGGAGCATGGGTTTACAGGTACTTCACCAATTTGTACAATCGATTGCCCTCTGAAAGCGCTTGGACAGATTGGGCCAGGTGGAGGGGGTGGAGGGCCATTGTAGATTGCATGGGTTTCGTTTGACCACATGACTATCTTGTGGGTCCAATCTCGCATATAACATTTAGCTCGAAAATTAAAATTGGAGCTCCCTTCAACATAGAACCATGTAGCATTAAACTTGAACCAATCACCTCCAATATCATACTTTACCCACCATTCGAGATTCACATTGTGATTAGTCAAATAACTGCTATTTAAAATGACGTATCCATTGTAACCAAAATAAACGGTTTGCGCATTTTGGCCGTTTGTCTGTAGTGTTGCGTTGTTGTATTGGTCGGTGGATCTATTTATTGCGCTAATCGCACTTGAAGTATTTCCACCAAAATTGAGACTCCTCGACGTATCAAAAAATACTCCATCACTCCATCGACTAAAATAAACATTAGATATTCTATCCGGCATAGATATGGACGCGATGGAATTGGTGGATGAGAAAAGTCCTATATTGCAATATCATAGCTTGCGCTGGTAACGGGGCCATTTACAGTAGCATGAGTCCACTGGATGTCAAAATTTCCCCCAGCTGCACTTGAATAACGGATCTCCATCAGATGACACAAATTCAATTTTATATTTTCCATATAGAACTATGCCGTTTACTGCATTATTATTAGAAGTGTCATAGGCCGCTCCATACTCAATTTCAGACAAAGTTATCGCGTCATAAGCTATGTTGGGAATCGGAATAAGAAATTGATACTTATCAAAAAGATATTCTCCGTCAACAGCCTTAATTTTTATTCTCCAATCGACGTTTGACGGCTTATTTTTATAAAAAATCCCAAGTTCCCACTCTACTGCAAAAACCGAAGACGTCATGACTAATAGCCATAAAAGTTTTTTCATAAATTCCCTTCTATTTAATAGCATAAAGGTAACATGTTGAGATCAAATCGGTAGTAGTGTATGTTGCGAAATAAAGCGTGCCATTTGGACTGATGGCCATATATCCTTGGTAATCAATTCGAGGATTAGGCAGGGTTATCGTAAAGAGAGTTCTGGTGAAGAGAGCGCCTGATGAGTGAACATCATAAAAAAAGCCTGTCACTATCGTAGCAAAATTGTCCTCAAGGCCGCTATAGCTTCCTGAATACACATTATTGTAATCATCAACCACTGGAACCGCTGTATTGTCGAAAATTCTTGGGATGCTCCCTATTAATTCAACGGAACTACCTGTACCAAGGTCAGCCGTATATATAGAAAATCCTCGATTGTAAAAATAACGGTCACCACGTAATACAGGCGGTGAATTAATATTTTGGGTTGACCATCGTAGTTTCCCTGATGAACTAAGGGAAATAATATCTTGATTTAGTTTCACATATAGATTGTCCTCTTCATCAAGTAATAAAACGTGGTGTGGGATATCTTCGGGTTCGCATGAATATACCCACTTCACTGTGCCGCTATAGGAGAGCGCAATAACTCCATAAGCCTGATAAATACAATAGAGGGCTTTTTTCCCAGGAACAATTCTTCTACAGATACCAAAGGTCGAGTCCGGAAAGAATCGCCACCGTACTTGCCCTGTTTTATCAAAAGAGTATACCGTATCTCTTCCGGTATAGATAAATCCATTGGCATCTATAGCCGGAATGGCAAAGGCACTTTGGACCATTTGCACTGGGCCATATTGCCATTTTTTGCTTCCGTCAGGATTAATTGCAATCAAAGTTTCATTCCATGCGCCAAGATATAGTGTGCCATCACGATCTATTGCTACACTTTCACGAAACAGCCAACCGTAACCAGTTCGGTCATATGGATAGCTATAAAACCATTTTTGCGTACCATCTGGGTTGACAGCAAGCACGCCTGCATCTCTTACACCCGGCCCAAAAAAAGCAGGAGCTCCTGGTCTCTCGCCCACGAGATAAATAGTACCATCATCCCCGATAACAGGTGCCGAAGTCGATCCGCTACCTCCAATGGGCAAACTCCATAGTATTTTTGCGCTATCTTGAGGGCCTTTGTAGCGCATTTTGTCTCTGAGAGCTGAGACGCGGCTTGTATTTTGTAAGTCCCCCTGCGGATGAGTCCAATTTGCCTCAGATGCAGCGAGTTCTCCATCGTCGCCTCTGAGTCTATTATCATCTTTGTGATTGTTTTCACATCCGGCCAGCGTCACGAGATACAACATGATAAGCGCACATTTCATTTTTGTTATTTTCATTTTATTCACCTCCTCCCCTCATACTTTGAACTTTAGAGATTGGACTTATGTTTAGATTACGATATTTCAGATTAGGATACTCCCACATTTGCCTACGATTCTTTTACTAAATTTTCACTCTCAGAGATTGATAAGACGAAATGAGTTTAATGACCTGCTCGCTGAATGTCAAGCCTCAAGCGAGAAATAGACTTTAGTTTTCTATTGACTATTTCTTGATCATGAGTTACATTTAACCAGTTAGTTAAACTAATTGGTTAATGTTATGGCCACTCACAAAGACGAAAAAACGGAATCGCGAATCAAGTTGGCCGCGCAGAAGGCGTTTCATAAAAAGGGATTTGACGGTGCGCGTATGCAGGATATTGCCGACTCCGCCGGAATCAATAAAGCTCTTCTCCACTATTATTTCCGCAGTAAAGACCAGCTGTTTCATACGATATTTCAAGAGGCGCTCGGGAAGTTTTTTCCGATTATTATCGGGGTTTTGGAATCGGATATGGACGTGGAGGCGAAAATCGAGAAACTCGTTCACACTTACATTGACCATCTTACGCAAAATCCCATGCTCGCGTCCTTTATCATCCACGAACTCAATCAGAACCCGGAGCGTTTAAAGGCTTTTTTGATCGGGAAAAAAGTTCCAAAGCCGGAGAAATTCCTTCAACAAATCGCGATTGGTGTTGAACAAAAACAATTTATGCCCATTGCGCCCGGTCAACTGCTGGTAAGTATCGTAGCGCAGTGTATTTTCCCGTTTATGGCTCGCCCTATGGTTCAATTCATGCTTTCGCTAAGCGACAAGGACTTTGACCTGTTTATCGAACAGCGAAAAAAAGAGATTACCGATCTAATAATTCATGGACTAACCGTGAGGAAATCATGACAAGAGTATTTTTAGTCGCATGCCTGATCATGGCCGGATGTCAAAATAAACCGTCGAATGCGGATGCGTTTGGCAATTTCGAGTCGGAAGAAATTACTGTATCCTCTGAGGCCCCCGGTAAATTACTATTTCTGAATGTTGAGGAAGGGCAGGAAATCCCTGCCCGCGCGCGCGTGGCCTGCGTGGACACGATACAATTGTCCCTGAAGCGCGAACAGCTTCTCGCCGCAAAAAGGCAAGTCAAATCACGTTCTGCCAACGTAATCTCACAAATTGAGGTCACAAAGGAACAGAAGCGCGTGGCTGAAAATGACCTTCGCAGAATTCAAGATCTGATTAAAGCCGATGCGGCGACACAAAAGCAACTGGATGACGTTTCCGGTCAGATTCGTGTTTTAGAAAAGCAAATGGACGCGATCGAATCCCAGAATTCTGCCGTTGTTGCGGAATACGAGACCATCGACACCCAAATTCGCCAGATCAACGATCAAATTGAAAAGAGTATTATCACGAATCCGATTCGGGGCACCGTTCTTTTGAAATTCGCTCAATCGGGAGAGATTGTAAGTTTCGGCAAGCCGCTTTACCGCATCGCCAATCTAGATTCGATGTATCTACGGGCTTACATTAGCGGAGATCAATTGCCGGGCGTGCGCATAGGTCAAAGCGTCGAAGTAATATTGGACCTTAACAAGACGGGTAATCAAACCCGCTCCGGCCAAGTAACATGGATTTCGTCCCGTGCGGAATTCACGCCAAAAATTATCCAAACCAAAGAAGAGCGCGTCAACATGGTGTACGCGATCAAGATTCGGGTTCCAAACGATGGCGCCATCAAAATCGGTATGCCCGGCGAAGTGAAATTCAAATAAGATCCATGGTATCAATTCAAAACATCACGAAGTCTTACGACGGAATCCTCGCACTCGATAGTATTTCGCTTGAAATAAAACGCGGCGAGCTCTTTGGGTTTATCGGGCCGGATGGTGCCGGAAAAACATCGCTTTTTAGGATTTTGACAACTCTGCTTCTTCCGAATTCAGGTTCGGCAAGTCTTGCCGGTCTTGACTTGGTCATTGACTACAAACAAATACGTCTACTTTTGGGCTACATGCCCGGTAAGTTCTCACTTTATCAGGATCTTTCGATCGAGGAAAATTTAGAATTTTTTGCGTCCGTTTTCGGAACAACGCTTGAAAAAAACTACGATTTGATTCGTGACATTTATGTGCAGATTGAGCCGTTCAAAGAACGCCGGGCGGGACAGTTGTCCGGTGGAATGAAACAAAAACTCGCTCTCTGCTGTGCGCTTATTCACAAGCCGGAAATTCTAATTCTCGACGAGCCCACAACCGGTGTGGATGCGGTGTCAAGGCAGGAATTCTGGCACATGCTCAAAACTTTGCAAAAGAGCGGAATCACGATCATGGTTTCCACGCCCTATATGGATGAAGCCAATTTGTGCGATCGCATTGCACTTATACAATCCGGAAAAATTCTCGCCACCGACTCTCCATCTGTATTGACACAACGATTTCCAAAAAAACTCTATGCCATCCGTAGCGCGACTATGCACCGGCTATTGACCGCACTGCGCGAATATGAATTTACAGAATCGGCTTACGCTTTTGGCGAATTCATACACTATACCGATCGGCGAGAGAATCTTGACAACGTGGAGTTGAGTAATTTTTTGGTTGGAAACAATCTGGAGTCAATCGAGATAAAGGATGCGGAGTCTACGATCGAAGATGTTTTTATCCGGAAGCTGGCGTGATGAATCCTCTTGTCATAACGGCAGAAAACATTACGAAGAGCTTTGGCTCATTCACGGCCGTGAATAACATTTCTTTCAATGTTAAGCGTGGTGAAATTTTTGGATTCTTAGGCGCCAATGGCGCCGGAAAAACCACGGCCATAAAAATTTTTATAGGGCTTTTGGCGCCAACTTCCGGAAAGGCAACGGTTGCGGGTTTTGACGTCTACACGGAAACTGAAAAAATTAAAAATAGTATCGGCTACATGAGCCAGCGTTTCTCGCTGTATGAAGACTTGACAGTATTTGAGAATATTCGCTTTTATGGAGGAATTTATGGCTTGTCCAAGAAGCAAATTGTAGAGAAGAGCGAAACGCTGATGGAGCGACTAAAATTGCACGAATCGCGAAATTCAAAAATAGTATCTTTACCGCTCGGCTGGAAACAAAAGCTGGCCTTTTCAATCGCCCTGCTTCATGATCCACAAATTGTTTTTCTCGACGAACCCACCGGCGGCGTTGATCCGATCACACGGCGTCAGTTTTGGGAATTGATTTATGAAGCTGCCGATCGGGGCGTAACGGTTTTCGTGACCACACACTATATGGACGAGGCGGAATATTGCGATCGGATAACCATGATGGTTGATGGCAAAATAGCGGCGCTCGGTACAACAACTGAGCTTAAACAGCAGTTTGACGTAACGACTATGAACGACGTTTTTATACAGCTGGCCCGACCGGCTAAACGGGGCGCATAGAATATGAAAAAGCAGTACGCGCGGACAAAATTATGAATAGTTTTTTTGGCTTCATCCGAAAGGAATTTTACCACATCCTCCGCGATCGCCGCACGGTACTCATTCTATTCGGCATGCCTATCTTGCAAATGCTGATTTTCGGATTCGCCATTCGCAATGAAGTGAATAATGCTCCGATCGCGATCTTAGATCTCTCGCATGATCGCGTAACACAAGAGCTTACCAACAAACTTCTGTCCTCCGGATATTTCATAAGTGCAGACCGTATTAATTCCGAGAAAGAGATCGAAGCGGCTTTTCAAAACGGCACAATCAAAATGGCCATTGTTTTTGAACCGCAATTAGGAGAACGCCTTTTCAAAAACGGGCAAGCTAAAATTCAGCTTCTGGTCGATGCCACCGAACCTAATATTGGCGTGACACTCAGCAGCTATGCGAGCGCCATTATCAGCGACTACCAATCTCAGATTTCAACCGGTCAAGTTTGGCGTATCATTCCGGAAACACAAATGCGATTCAATCCGGAGATGAAAAGTGTTTTCCTTTTTGTTCCGGGTCTTATTGGATTGCTTCTCATGTTAATTTCCGCGCTTATGACCTCTATTGCCATTACGCGCGAAAAAGAACTTGGAACGATGGAAGTGCTGCTGGTATCCCCTCTCAAACCGGTCATGATTATTATCGGAAAGGTTGTCCCCTATCTGATGTTGTCTTTTGTGAATATCACAACCATTTTGATTCTTGCGCGCTATGTTTTTGATGTGCCGTTTCGCGGAAATTATGGATTATTCTTTTTTGAGGCTTTTCTTTTTGTGATCGTTGCGCTTTCCCTGGGTATTCTCATTTCGATCATCAGTGCAACGCAACAGACGGCGATGATGATTTCGCTCGCGGGTCTTATGTTGCCCGTCATCATTCTTTCGGGATTCATTTTCCCCATCACCAGCATGCCGCTACCGCTTCAGGTCATCAGCAACATAATTCCTGCAAAATGGTTTTTAATCATTGTCCGCGGCATTATGCTCAAGGGCGTTGGTCTTGAAGTACTATGGCCGGAAACACTTGTCTTGTCCTGCATGGCGGCGATTCTAATTACTCTCAGTATTAAGAAATTCAAAATCCGGCTTGGCTAATGCGCACCATCCTATACCTAATTCAAAAGGAATTTATCCAGATTTTTCGAAATCGCGGAATGCTGCCCATTATTTTTGGGATGCCGTTTGTTCAGCTCATCATTTTATCCAATGCGGCCACGTTTGACGTCAAGCACATTAGTCTTCACATCATCGATTCGGACCAATCGTCCTATTCACGGCGATTGGTTGGAAAATTTACAAGCGGCCATTTTTTTAAGATCGCAGATTTTTCTTTTGACGAGTCTACGGCAGAGGAAAACTTACTCTCGAGCAAAGCCTCCTTGATCATAAAGATTCCTCTGCACTGGTCACGCGATCTGATTCGCGATGGTAATGCTAAGCTGCAATTCATAATCAATTCCGAGGACGGCAGTACAGCAGGAATTACCCAATCGTACGCGGCAAGTATTGCCCAATCGTTCACGCAAGAAATTTTATTGGAGAATGGAATTTCCGTTCAATCTCCGATCCAGATTGAAACGCGTTTCTGGTATAATCCTGAGCTGAATTATAAGTGGTACATGATTCCCGGAATTCTCGTTGCACTGGTTACGCTTATCGGCCTGTTTTTGTCGGGAATGAATGTTGTCCGTGAAAAAGAAATTGGAACGATTGAACAAATCAATGTAACGCCGATCACGAAACCACAATTCATTATTGGCAAGCTTTTTCCTTTTTGGATTATCGGACTTTTCGAATTGGCGGGTGGGCTCGTGATCGCAAAGCTGATTTTTAGTCTGCCTATACTCGGAAGTATCGGAATTGTTTTTGCGGTGGCCGGAATTTATCTCGTGCTTGTTCTCGGCATTGGTCTTCTCATCTCCACAGCAACGGAAACGCAGCAACAGGCGATGTTCCTCGCATGGTTCTTTATGGTTATTTTGTTGTTATTGGGCGGCCTTTTTACTCCGCTCGATAGTATGCCGGAATGGGCTCAAAAAACCATGTGGGTCAATCCCATTGCACTCTTCATACGTATCATGCGGCTTGTTCTATTGAAAGGCTCCGGTTGGAACGCGATTTGGCCTTACGTTATAACGATTACCGGACTTGCGATTTTTTTCCTAAGCGCCGCTGTGTTGCGCTATCGAAAAACATCGGAATAAAAAAACCCGCCAATCATAAATGATCGACGGGTCTCTATCGTAGCCAGAGGTTAGGGGGTAACCTCTGTGGGGGTTTTCGGTGCGCTTATTCTAATTCAAAATAGATAATGATGCAATAATTTTCTATGGATTTTTATGAGTATTCGTTTTTTATTTCAAAAAGAATTTTTTTTCATCTAGTCCGAGCCATTCTAAAGCCGTACCATGCAATAGTCTCGATTCGGTTTCGCCGGAAAAACCCATTGTTTCGATCAATTTTCCCGGAACCTCTTCCCCGAGTGGAAAAGGATAATCACTTCCCATCGCGATGGATTTTTCTCCAACGAGATCCATTAAATAGAGTAGTGCTTTTTCGTCATGAACGAGCGAGTCGAAATAAAATTTGCCAAGATAAGCGCGCGGATTCTTATTATTGTCCACCGCAACAAGATCCGGACGAGAATTAAATCCGTGTTCGATTCGACCGATGGTCGCCGGAAAAGATCCGCCGCCGTGTGCAAACGCAACGCGCAGCTTTGGTAACCGTTCAAACACTCCGCCAAAAATCATGGAGCAAATCGCAAGCGACGTTTCAGCCGGCATGCCGACAAGCCACGGCAGCCAATATTTCTTCATTTTTTCCTGGCCCATCATTTCCCACGGATGTATAAAAACCGCTGCGCCTAATTTTTCCGCGGCCTGAAATATGGGAAACAACTCTGCCTCGCTGAGATTCCAATCATTCACATGCGAACCGATCTGAACGCCCGCAAAGCCGAGCTCCTTTACACAACGTTCAAGTTCGCGAATGGCCAGATCCGGCGCCTGCATGGGAATCGTTCCAAGTCCGACAAAACGCTTTGGAAATTGACGAACGATTTCAGCGATGTGATCATTCAAAAACCGTGCAACGTCCAGCCCGTCCTGCGGTTTTGCCCCATAGCTAAACATAATGGGCACGGTGGACAGCACTTGCACATGGACATTGTGCCTATCGCATTCGGTCATACGGACCGATGGATCCCAGCAATTCGACTCGATCTCCCGAAAGAACTTTCCATCCACCATCATTCTTGCGCAACAGGGTTTGTGATGATCAAGTTCGACAAACCCTCCATACCCAAATTTCGCGGCGTAATTCGGAATTTTTTCCGGCAGGATGTGGGTGTGAATGTCTATTTTTAACATATTAATTTCTCTTTTGAAGGGCCATTCTAAAACCGAGAAGTATGAACGTTCCCCCAACAAGCCATTTAAAAAAGGGGGACGCCTCTAATTTCTCGCGGATGAATCCGCCCATAGAGCCGGCCGTGACGGCAACCGCGATATTAACAAGTGTTCCCGATACATTAAAAATTACCCCAAGGAGCGCAACGGAGGCTGAAAAATTTTGGGCGTCGGCAAATTGGGGCAAAAAAGCCATAAAAAATAATGCAACTTTGGGGTTGAGAGCGTTCGTAATAAATCCATCGCGAAATATTTTAGAAAGAGACTCAGGAAGAATCTGAGGCGAAGCAAGAGCATTCTTGTTAATAAGCGTTTGAATGCCCAGATAAATCAAATAGGCCGCACCGCAATACTTCACGATGTAAAATAGTACAGGAACGGCATTCAAGATCGCAGCAAGGCCAAAGGTGACCAAAACAATATGCACAAAGCATCCGGCGGCAATACCAAGAGCCGAAACAATGCCGGC
>JANNSF010000345.1:0-2773 GCA_031402315.1 bacterium
ATGAGCATCCCGACTATCCTTCGAATGCCATGTGGGTGGATCATGACGTGTGGAGCGGAAAAGTTAATTATAATAATGCATTTGTCGGTTTACCGAATAAAAAAGTGACGGAACTATTTTCAGACAAAGGTTCGTCAGGAAACAATTCAGGTATGTCCGCAAACACACTTCCGGTAAGCAATCCCGCGGTGTCCAATTCGTCAAAACCGAAAATGGCATATCTCTCCGAACTGGAAAAGCTTGTTGTATTCGAAGTGAATAAAGTACGTCGGGATCCAAAAGCTTACGCGGTCTATGTCAAAGATCTCAAAAAATATCTGAAAGGTAATCTCCTAAAGCTGCCGGGTGAAACGGCCAGCCTCCAGACTGAAGAGGGCGCGACCGCCATTGACGAGTGTTATGAAGTGCTGATGAATACGCAACCTCTGGATACGCTGGGTCCATCTCGCGGGCTTTCCTTCGCTGCTAAAGATCATGTGGAGGATCAGGGCCAGACGGAGGATATTGGCCACACGGGCTCCGACGGATCATCGCCCTTTAATAGGATTGAGCGCTATGGGAAGTGGGTTGGGACTGCCGCTGAAAATATTGACTATGGAAATAATACGGCGAGGAAAATTGTCCTGGCGCTCCTTATTGACGACGGAGTGGCTTCCCGCGGCCATCGCTTGAATTTATTAAGTCAGAAGTATGGAAAAATTGGTGTTGCATGCGGTCCGCATAAACTTTACCGCCACATGTGTGTTATGGATTTTGCGGGGAATTTTGTTGCGCGGCAAAGCACATCGACCCTGCGTGGTGAAGAAGACGGTGATTAATTCATAGTTCACGGTTAGGCTGTCGGAGGCGAATTGAAGATACCTGCGGCGTTAAGTTAATCCGGCAATTCGCTTGACTAATTTTAGCTTCTTGCCTATATTTTGATATAGTGGCGTTGTGTGACCCACTCAACATGGAGCTCAATGAAAAATAATTTTTCCAGCCGCGTTCAGCTTGTAGTCAAACTGTCACAAGAAGAGGCTATTCGTCTCGGCGATGAATTTATCCGTGCCGAGCATCTACTCCTGGGCCTCATTCGCGAAGGTGAAGGTGTGGCCGTAAAAGTTCTAAGAAATCTGGGTGTCGAATTGGAAAAACTCAAGTACACCATTGAGAATATGGCAAAACCGGTGACCGAATCAACGGTTACGGGAAATCCTCCGCTGACCAAAGGAGCGGAAAAAATTCTTAAGTCCACGTATCTGGAAGCAAAAAACTTCAAATCGGACGTCATTGGTACAGAACATTTGCTCCTATCGCTCGCGCGGGAGAAGGATAGTCTAGCGGCTCAAGTACTCGGTATGTTTAACGTCGAATACGAAACGATCAGAAGGGAGCTGTCGAACATCATGAGCGGTTCTAATAATCCCATCAATCCTACGATGAAAAAGCCGGAAGCGAAAAAAAGTAAGACGCCGGCTCTGGATCACTTCGGTCGCGATCTCACACAGTTTGCCGAAGAGGGTAAACTGGATCCGATTATCGGTCGCGACGGAGAGATTGAGCGTGTCACCCAGATACTTTCGCGTCGCAAAAAAAATAATCCGGTCCTGATTGGTGAGCCCGGCGTTGGCAAGACGGCTATTGCCGAAGGTCTGGCGATTCGAATCATCGAGAAAAAAGTTCCGAGGGTCCTGCTTGGTAAACGTGTTGTCACGCTGGATGTCGGTGCCCTGGTGGCCGGTACAAAATACCGCGGACAATTTGAAGAGCGCGTCAAAGCAATCATGACGGAGCTTGAGAAAACGGATGAAGTGATTTTATTTATCGATGAATTGCATACGATCGTAGGCGCCGGTGGAGCCAGCGGATCGCTCGACGCGTCGAACATGTTTAAGCCGGCTTTATCACGCGGGGAATTGCAATGCATTGGCGCCACGACTCTTGATGAGTATCGTCAGTACATTGAAAAAGACGGAGCGCTGGAGCGTCGCTTTCAAAAAGTAATTATTGATCCGCCGTCACTCGACGAAACCATAGAAATTTTGCGTCAGATCAAACATAAGTACGAAGAGCATCATCGCGTTCGCTATACGGATGAAGCGTTGGTGCAGGCGGTGCGCCTGAGCGATCGATATATCACGGATCGGTATCTTCCCGATAAAGCCATCGATGTCATGGACGAATCCGGATCGCGCATGCACATCATGAATATTGTCGTTCCTCAATCCATTATCGATATCGAGCATGAGATTGATCGGATACGGACGGAGAAAGACACCGTTATTCGCAATCAAAAATTTGAAAAAGCTGCGGAGCTCCGCGATATCGAAAAACGCCTCACAGAACAGCTTAAGACCGCAAAGGATAATTGGGAAAAGCAGGAAGATGTCTCGACTATCGAAGTTGGCGAAGAGCAGATCGCCCACGTTGTTTCGATGATGACAGGTATCCCGGTGCAGAGAGTTGCCCAAAGCGAAACCGAAAAACTTTTGAAGATGGAAGATTCGCTGAGAACTCGGATCATTGGCCAGGACGAAGCTCTGAAATCCGTCACACGGGCTATTCGGCGCACGCGTGCCGGACTCAAGGATCCGAATCGCCCGATCGGTTCCTTTGTGTTTTTAGGGCCGACCGGAGTCGGAAAAACACAATTTGCCAAAGAGCTTGCACTGTATCTTTTTGAAAATGCCGATGCGCTTGTGCGAATCGACATGTCCGAGTATATGGAAAAATTTTCAGTGAGCCGGCTTGTCGGTCCCCCACCGGGTTACGTTGGTTATGAGGAAGGCGG
>JANNSF010000346.1:0-12007 GCA_031402315.1 bacterium
GTGGACGGTATCGTGTTCGTCGCGGATTCTCAAAAGCATCGTATGGATGGAAACATCGAAACTCTTCTCGATCTTGAAAACAACCTGCGTGAAGACGGGCACAGCTTGGATACCTTTCCATGGGTGATTCAGTATAACAAACGCGATCTTCCGGATGTGGATACTGTCGAAAATCTTCAAAAGCGGCTGAACTACTTTAGCGTACCGTGTTATGAGGGCGTTGCAATCAAGGGAAACGGCGTTTTTGACACCCTGAAAGCAATTATCAACAAAGTCATTCAGAACGTCCAGAAACAGTTGTAATTCTTATTATTTTTCTTTAGCCCTACCTTGCAAAAGCGTAGGGCTTTTTTTTTGATAATTTTTGATTGCTTAACTCTAACAAAATTTAACATCCATGGATATTTTCCAATCTATAATCATAGGTCTTATTCAAGGCTTAACCGAATTTCTGCCGATCAGTTCTACCGCGCATGTGCGAGTCATTCCTGCCCTTTTAGGTTGGAATGATCCAGGCGCAGCGGTCACCGCGGTGACTCAACTTGGAACCCTCGTTGCTGTTCTTATTTTTTTTCGTAAGGATCTGGGAAGGCTTTTACATGCCGGTTTTTTTTCCGTCGTCCGGATTTCTTCCAGAAAAACTTGGTACCCTGATTTTGACCAAAATGCGCGTATGGCTTGGTTTATAGTTTTAGGAACGCTGCCTGTTGGTGTTTTAGGAATATTCCTGAAGCATCGTATCGAGACTGATTTCCGCAATCTCACGGTGATGGCCTGCAGCTTAATTGGACTTGCATTGATGCTGGCTTTGGCCGAAAAACTGGGCCGCCAAAAGCGTGATCTTCACGAAATGGGATTTATTGACACGCAGGTCGTCGGTTTCGCCCAAGCTATTGCACTTATCCCGGGAGCTTCGCGATCGGGTACGACGATCACGGCCGGTCTTTTCCTTGGCCTTACACGCAAAAGCGCCGCACGATTTTCATTTCTGCTTTCCGTGCCCGCCATTTTGGCAAGCGGACTCTTTGAACTGAGAGATCTCCTTCAAAACGGATTAGGCGACACCCATTTTATGAACCTTTTCATCGCCACATCCGTAGCAGGTATCGTCGGTTACACTTCCATAGCATTTCTTTTGCGATGGTTAGAAACTCATTCCACCGGCATTTTTATTATTTATCGAATCGTCCTTGGAATTCTAATTTTGATTTTGGCGCAAGCCAACTGGATTCACTAAAAAATGAATATTCTAGCCGATCCTGTCGCACGAGCACGGACCCTTTTTTCCTTACTCTGCGGCCTACTTTTTATCATCGCTCTGGTTCAATTCTACCGATTTGTCAGTTCCCCCACGGATGAAAACGTCTTCCGTGATGCACCATCCCAACTTTACGTAATTCGCCAATTTCCGGCCCTTGAACTCATTGGCTCACGACGTGATACAGTTCGAGTCGGCGACATGATAACGCGCATTGACGATCAAGACGTTTCTCAACTTAACCAGTTGAACGACGCGATAAGGAAAAATGCGCTTGCTAAAATTTCTGTATTTCGGCCCTCTGATTTACAGTTCTACGATTATCGCGTGACACCCTCCTTTCGTCTGGATAGTGTGATTTCTGAAATTCCGCATACGGCTTTGGTTACAAACGTTATTGAGGACGGCGCTTCTGACCGAGCGGGCATGCATGTCGGAGATTTGATCTTGCGGATCAATGGCAAGCACTTTTCTACGGCGGTCGAAGCCGATAAAATCCTCACTTCCGCACAAGTCGGAAAGGCCATCGCGTACGACGTCATACGACAAAACGAAATAGTGACGTTTGATGTAACCTTGGCAAAATTTGGCTTTCCCATTTTTATCCTGACCATGTTCCTGGTGGGATCCATGTACTTGTTTCTTGGCGGCCTGGTCGTTTTCATTCGAGTTGATACGTTTGCCGCAAGACTTCTCGGTTTGACGTTTGTTGTTTGGGGATTTTTTCTCATGGCCGTCGGTCAACGTGGAGGCCTCAACCGTGAATTCTTAAATATACTGACGGCCGTCCTACGTGTAGTTTCATTGAGCCTCGGCATGGCCATGATCGTCCACCTGCGCCTTCATTTTCCAATTCTTCAGAAAAAAATTATTCAAAGAAAATGGCCAGTGCGAGGGATCTATGGTGTAGCTTTCCTTAGTGCGATAGGATTTCTGCTCGTACAAGATGCTTCTTCACTCTACGCGGCAATAATCGCCTTTGTACTGTATCATGTCGTACTTCGGATTCTTTTTAGAAAGTCGCGTTCGATCGAATACCGAACTATGAGTCGTCTCACCGGATGGCTTGGAATTGTCAGCCTGCCGATCATAGTCTATTCTTCCCAAAATCAGAACCAACAAGCGATCGCCGGTGTCGGAACGGCTATTGCATTATTACTTTTACCTCTGTCTTATTTTTATACCATTGCCCACTACCATCTGATGGATTTGAATTTCCGAATACGGAGAAATATTCAATATGTCTTAGTTTCATTCTTCTGGCATATCACTCTCATCGGGGGCGCGTGGTTTTTTATGGGCACAATTTTGCGGGCCCAGTGGGACCTTCCCAATATTCGTTTTGCACGCGGTGCCATCGAGATTTTGGAAAAGCCGATTACTGCGAATGAACGGATATTTCTTGAGAGGCTTGTAATTATCCTGATCGTTGTCACCGGGACATGGCTCTTCTTGCGGCTGCGACAAAAAGGTCAGGTATTTTGGGATCGTGTATTTTATCGTGGTGAGAAAGACTACCGTGCGGCATCCATGGAACTGACAGAAATCACAACGACCAATTTGAATATTAATGATCTTGCGATCGGAATTAGCCGCAAACTTATGTCTATTATGAATCTCAAAACCACCGGTGTACTTTTTTTTGATGACGATGGCCAATCGACAGCGCATGCTCATAGCGGAATGGATAGCGTGCAGTGGGAACAATTAAGGCAATACGCCGCAAATTCACTCTTTACCATGGCACAAATATCGTCCGGTACACTTTCCCTCAACGTTGATCTCATTGAACGTGAATTGCGTACGACCTTAAGAACGGCCGGAATTCGCTTTGTAATCCCGATCCGTTCTAAAGATCAGGCTCTGGGCGTTATGCTGGTCGGAGAACGCTTGTCGGAATCCCCAATTCACCATGAAGACCTCACCTTTCTAATCGCGGTGGCTAAACAAATCTCCGTGGCCATAGAAAATTCGATGCTGTATGAGGATCTGGCCGAACAAGATCGTTTGAAGCATGAACTTGATATTGCGCGAAGAATTCAATTGGCTTCGCTTCCCCAGTCCATGCCGGTGATCGATGGACTGGATATCGCGGGCATCTCCTGTCCGGCCATGGAGGTCGGTGGTGACTATATTGACTATCTCGATGGTATTAAAGACAACCTAACCGTCATTGTCGGGGACGTCAGCGGAAAAGGCACATCGGCTGCGCTTTACATGTCCAAGGTTCAGGGAATTCTCCACTCCCTCCACAGTTTTGATTTATCTCCGCGAGAATTATTCATACGATCCAATAAAATATTATGCGCCGACCTCGAAAAAACGTCGTTCGTAACATCCATTGGTGCACGATTTAATTACAAACAAAAAACCGTCAATCTCGCTCGTGCAGGCCATTTGTCGCTATTCTATTTTTCCGCCAAAAAACACTCTGTAGAACAAGTGACGCCATCCGGAGTAGGTCTTGGAATTACGGATTCGTTTGTTTTTGATGAGAATCTGGAGGAGGTAGAAATACCGTATGAGACCGGAGATATTTTTATTTTTATGACGGATGGCATTCCGGAGGCACAAAATGTGTCCCGCGAGGAATTTGGAGACGTGCGTATCCTGGATTATGTGGCCGCCCATGCAGACCGAAACTCCGAACAACTCATGAATGGTCTTCTCGAGACCGTTCGTTTGTTCACGGGCCAAGCCGAACAAAACGATGATCAGACGATCGTCGTAATCAAAGCCATCTCTTAGAGATATCCTTACGGCGAACGTTAAAATGCAACCCGAACCCCAAAGTCGTGCGTGCCAATCTCCAGTCCCTCTCTTCGGTCAAAAATAAACGCATAATCAAAACTAATGGTCTTCTCGCTCCATTGAAAAGGAATAGAAAATCCTGTAGTCCAATCGGTGTAATTTATGCCCAAACGCAGGTAGAACCGGTCCAGCAAGTTCACTTCGGCACCGGTATGCATTCGGAAATTATAGCCGCTTATTTTCTCAAGATCGCTTGAAAAGAGTATGGATCGAAATGGGCCTGACCAATTCGTTTTATAGGCTGCGCCCAATCGCAGGGACTGCGGAATTTTGTCAAGAGTCTCCTCATCCCCGGCGGATGTAGCATTGCGTTTATAGGTCAATTTCTGCCCGAAATTTTGTAGTGCAAGCCCGATGGACAAAGAGTTCACAGGCTTCACGAGCACGCCGAGGTCAGCACCAAAAGACGACGCCGAAACATCGTAAATTTTTGAATACAATACTTTTGGGGCAATACCCGCTGAAAATTTTTCTGTGAAACGAATGGCAAACCCAAGAGACACCGCGTATTGTGAAATTTCTATATTTCCCCCGGTCAATTGTCCGTCGGTATCCCGTACTTTCTGATCCGAAAACCCGGATTGGATCACTAAAAGCGAAATCCCCGCTTTAGGCGGAACTTCGGCGGAGTATGCAATCGTATTAAACTGGCGATCAAAAGAAAGCCTGGAATAGGAAGTCGCCGCCTCGCGCGAAGTGAATGCAACCCCGGCCGGATTATAAAAAGCTCCGTACGCTTGATCAGCCAGCGCGGTATAAGCGTTCCCCATGGCCTTCGCGCGTGGACCGGCGCCAATTCGCAAAAACGCTCCGCCTTGTCCTGAGTCCTCACCCGCAAGAATATTCGAAACAAATAACGAAATTAAGACTAGATGCTTCATTAATTCCTCACCGTAAATTTTCCCCAGAATTTTTTCTTACCGGCTTCGATCGTATAAATGTAACCTCCATTCGCTACGCGCTTTCCTTGAGCATTTAAGCCATCCCATGAAATGACATTTGTCACCGGCTCTCCTTTCGCCACCACCGCGACAATGTTCATTGCAAAATCGAATACTTTAATCGTCACTTTATCGGAGGGAGAAATTCCCGTTTGATCAAACTGAAAGCGCACGATGCCATATTTTGGCGAAAAGGGATTCGGGTACGCGTAAGATTTTTCTTCACCATTTTTTCCGGGCTCGCTATAGGCGCGATGAATGGTCCATGACAATCCATCATCGTCCGACGTCGCAAGGCCATCCGCTCCGCCGAATAGTAGCCGCTTTCCGGCCGGACGATTTACGACTCCGATTGTTGTGAACTCCGTAATGAAATTTTTATCGTTGGTCAATTTATCGGTCAGCGTCAAAAAATTCTCCCATGTCTGACCCAAATTTGAACTCCGATAGACGCCATGCTCCGTCGCGGCGTATACAATTTTACCGTCAAACGCAATATTGTTAACAAAAGTTCCAATAAGCGCCTTCTGCCACGTGGCGCCGCTATCAAGAGTATAACTGATGCCGGACTGCTCCGCCGCACTGGTTGCGCGATTCGTCGCCGCCCAGATAATGCGAGTCGTCACATTGCTTTCGGTATAAATTTGCTCTGCTAGGGCGACAACAAAATTTCCTGATATTCCTGAATTCTCGTACGTATAATGTTTCCACGAAAGTCCTCCGTCCGTGGAATGATTGATGCCACTGGCCGTTCCTGCCCAAATTCCGTCCCGCGCCATCGTAACTGAGAAAACGCGATGATTGAGCTGCTCAATAGGGTCAATGAAAAACTGGTAATCCACAGTGGGGAGTGTTTCGGAAAGGAAGTCCGGCGGAAGAGGTGCTAGTGTAAAATAGCCAACGGTACCGTCCGGCTTGATCGAAGCCGTGCGGAGGCCTCCCGCAAAGGAAGCGATCCATATGGAGGAATCCGTGGTCGAAATATCGTAAGTAATATTATCAGCATCGGTCTTTATCGCAACGGCATAGATTGAATCCAATAGGAACGGCGTATTTCGCAAGACGACATCACGAAGTAAAAAAAACGTCTCGTTGGATCTCACCACAGGCCCCCTTATTGTCGAAGTATCTTGCGGCTGTGAAATACGACTCCAAGTCACTCCAAAGTCTTTGGAAAAACTTATGCCTTTACCAGAGCCTTGGGCGCCACTGGGCCCGGACGCGATCGTGGACACATACACATTTGAATGACGAATGCCAATGGCAGAGACGCCACCGGAATTTAGTCCATCCTTTTGCGAAAATATTTTCCATGAATTGGCCCCATCCGTGGAAATATGCAATTTCCCTCCGGAAGACATATACACCGTGTCGTTTCGAACAACAATTTCACCAATGTAATTACCGGCCGGACGCATCGCATCTTCCGACTTGAAACCGATTTTCTTTTGTGCGGATAAGGATACCGTAAGAAATAGAAATGTAAAAGTGAACTTATTCATATATTTCAAAACTCAAATTATTTTTGTGAATTACGATGAGAGCGTTTTAGCAATAAAGTAGATTGAATCGCCTTTGTCTTGACTGAATTCGTTGTTAATTGAGTATAGTTATAAAAACAGGCGAGTTCAATTGTAAAAGTTGTTTAGAACGCGGATAAGGCTGGTAGTATTCTCAATGAACCCGGATCCCCAAAATCCAAAGGATCTTCCACAACAATAATCGTGTCCGGTTTTTTAGGGTAGGAAAATGAAACCTTCAGAACGTACTCTATCGAAGAGCTGTCAACGACAAAAACTGCGATATATTCAATCCCCCAATCTGACTTGAATCGCAAATTGAATTCAACCATAGATCGATATTCTATTGCTGAACCACAACCGAATCCTTCATCATAACTATTTGGAAATCCAGCCGCTAAATGGTAAGCACTGTCGATCATAATAGTGGAGTCCAGCACGCTGTTGTGAATAAACGAATAATCGTTATCCGTCTTCAGGCGACCATAATAGATTCCCTCAACCGGATCGGCTTTAACTATAGGCGCTCCGTCGCACCCAATAGCGAGAATAAAAAATAATAGCTTTTTCAAAACTAGCTCCCAATTTCATATATGATTACGCACGACAAAACAATAGATCATAATTCTTTTATAGAGTAAGCAGTTTGATGGCGCATGTCAAGCGCATTGTACATAAAAAAAGCCCACTTGTTAAAAGTGGGCTTTTAAAACAAAGCGATCGGACAAATCAAGTGGATGACTTGAATTCGTTGATCAAAGCCTGAATACTGGCTTTGGCATCGCCGAAGAGCATACGCGTATTAGATTTATAGAACAGGGGATTCTCAACGCCTGCAAAGCCGGCGTTCATGGAACGCTTAAGAACGACAACGGTCCGGCACCGCTGCGCCTCGATGATCGGCATTCCGTATAACGGACTCGTTTTGTCATCGTTAGCCGCCGGATTGACCACGTCGTTGGCGCCAATAATGATACACACATCGACGTTTTCCATCGAAGGATTGATCGCGTCCATTTCCGCCATGTGATCATAGGAAATATTGGCTTCAGCAAGCAGAATATTCATGTGTCCCGGCATACGGCCGGCCACGGGATGAATGGCGTAGCGAACTTCGGCGCCATTCTTTTCCAGGAGTTCACCGAGTTCGCGAACAACGTGCTGAGCCTGAGAGACGGCCATACCGTACCCGGGAACAATAACAACACTACCGGCCGCTTCGAGTATCGGATAAAGATCATCCGATTTGATTGGCTTGATCTCGCCCGTAACAGTCTGACCGGAAGCGGTCGTCGTCGATCCGAATCCACCGAAAAACACATTGGCGACGGAACGGTTCATCGCTTTGCACATGATCAGCGTGAGAATGATTCCGCTGGCTCCGACCAGAGCGCCCGCCACGATCAGAAGATTATTGATAACCACAAAACCGGAAGCGCAGCCGGCCATACCGGAGTAACTATTAAGAATACAAATGACGACCGGCATATCGGCGCCACCGATAGGAATTACGAGTGTGATTCCAAGAATCAATGCCGCAAACACCAGTCCGATAAAAATCGGATAATTATCAGCGGGAGACATGGTAAATAGTGAACCTCCGACAACGATAACAATTAAAAGAAGAGCATTGAGTGCGTGCTGGCCTTTAAAAAGCAATGGCTTTCCACTGATGAATTTTTCTTCGAGCTTGGCCCAGGCGACCACACTTCCTGAGAATGTAATGGCGCCAATAATGATCGTCAGGAAAATTACAAAGGCGTCATAATGGGATGTCGCATGGCCCGCATGATACTCCGCCCAGCCGACGAGCAAGCTCGCCAATCCGCCGGATCCATTTAAAAGACCGACCATGCCGGGCATTCCGGTCATGGGGACGGTATAAGCGGCGAGAGCTCCAAGAATCGAACCTACGAGGCCTCCGATCAGAATAAAATTCATAGTGACAATGTCCGGATGCATGGCGGTCACCAGAATGGCCGAAACCATACCCACGCCCGAAATCCAATTACCACGACGCGCGCCTTCCGGCGTTGTCATCATTTTCAGACCAAGAATGAACGTGACCGACGATAAGATGTAAACTATATTAATGAGGAGTTCCGTGTTCATTTTGATCCTCCGGATTTAGAGGGTTTCTTTTTGAACATGAGCAACATGCGATCGGTGACGAGGTATCCGCCAACTACATTGATCATCGCAAAACCAACCGCAAAGGCTCCTAACAGAGCGCTGGTCTGGAAGTGATCTCCTAAACCGGCGACCACCATGGATCCCAGAATCGTAATTCCGGAGATTGCATTTGAGCCCGACATCAGCGGGGTGTGTAGAAGTGATGGAACTTTCGAGATCAATTCAACGCCCAAAAAAATCGAGATCACAAGAATGAAAATAAGAAAAATCAAGGTGGCATTTTCAATACCGCCTCCTGCCGTTTTCTCTTCACCGGCAAACGCCGGAACCGCGAGCGTTAGCAGCAAAGCCGCCTTTCCTGCCATCGCGATACAAAATCGTTTTAGACCATTCATAAATAACTCCTTATGCATACATTTTTTTAATCATATCATTTACAATTTGCCCGCCGTGGGTGACCAAGCTCCGCTGAATAATTTCGTCTTCGAGATTCAGATTAAAAGCGGATTTTTCTTTATCCCAAAACTCTTCGAGAAGCGCCGTGACATTGGCCGAATACATTTGGCTCGCGTGTACGGCAACATGACCCGGGAGATTTTCGAGCCCCATGACTAGCACGCCATTAAGGTTGAGTTCCTTACCAAGTTCAGCACCTTCCACATTCCCTCCGCTTTCAATAGCCAGATCAACGACGATACTTCCCGGGCGCATGCCGGCCACCATTTCCTTCGTGACAATAATCGGCGCTTTCTTTCCAAAAACTTGTGCCGTGGAAATCACGACATCCGACAAGGCACATTGCTTAGCCATCGCCTGACGTTGTTTGGCAATTTGTTCAGCGGTCAATTCTTTGGCGTATCCATCGGCGGTCTTACCCGTCTCACCAAGATCAATTTCAAAGTATTTCCCTCCGAGCGATCTGATTTGTTCCGCCACTTCCGGGCGTGTATCAAAGGCATCCACACGTGCACCAAGACGTTTGGCCGTCGCAATCGCCTGTAATCCGGCAACACCGGCGCCTATAATAAAAACACGGGAAGGCTGAATGGTTCCCGCGGGAGTGGTCATCATGGGTAATACTTTGCCGGAGCGTTCAGCCGCAAGGATCACCGCAACATAGCCTGCCAGGCTGGCCTGCGAACTGAGGGCGTCCATTTTTTGCGCACGGGTTGAGCGCGGTATCATTTCCATGCCGATGGCGCTAATGCCCTGCGATGCCATGGTTTTGGTCACTTCACGATCATTGAATGGATCGAGAAAACTAATATGAATCGCCGACTTCTTAAGTTTAGCGATCTCATTTAGAGCCGGTTTCCTTAGTCGAATCACCATATCCGCCGATGCCATCAATTCCGCCCGATTGGGATTGACCTCCGCTCCGGCCTTGATGTAGTCTGCATCGGTGTGCCCGGATGCCGAGCCCATTCCGGTTTCAACGACGATTTTCGCCCCGCGTTTGACCAATTTGGCAACATCCGCAGGTATCATCACGGCACGACGCTCGCCGGGATATGTTTCTTTGAGAATTGCTATTACCATGTACCTTATTCCTTAATATCGAGTTATTAGAATGCTTAGAAAGTTGTTATATGTATAAATAATATAGTCTTACATTGAAAAGTGTTCGCCATGCCGCAACAAACTAAACTTTCCTGTCTTCTTTAACAATGACGAAAATCAGTTATTAGATGATTTTTGTCAGGAATTTGGTCTATAAGGGGAATACTTTCCAGAAAGCATTCAAGAATGGGGTGCTCATTCATGAAGAGAATCTCCCCACCTGCCCGTTTTTAGAAAGCGCAATACATTTTTCAGAAATTTCGATCCTTTTTCAAAACAAAATGTCCAGAACGGACTGATCACCAGATCAAATGTGCCAATCCATTTGGTTTCCGTTTCACAAAACCCTTTTTTAAAACGATAAACTCCCCACAAAGGACTTTTTTCACTCGGATTCCCAGGAATGCCCCAGAAATCATAAAATTCAATGTCGTGCGATTTCCCCCACTGGATCGCCCGCCAGTGCAGAAGGTGATTCGGCATCAGGTTGCGATGGGCATTAGACGACGCGCCGTACAAATAGGTCATTCGCTTTCCAAAAGCGGTGAGCAAAACAGCGCCCAGCGCCTGACCTTCAAATTTGGCAACCATGATGGTTGCAAATCCCTTATCCGAGAGCGTTTGACGCAGACGTGAAAAGTACTTTTTTTGAAGAATCAGAAATTTATCGCGGTCTCCGGTGATCTGAAATAAATCATAAAACAAATTTACACCGTCATCCGAATTCATTTCCTCGATCACAACGCCTTTTTTCTCGGCCAATTTTATATTGTAGCGCGTTTTGTGATGAAACGTTTTTAGCAATTCCTCTTCGGAAGGCCGAATATCTAAAATAATCGTTCCGCGCGGTTGGACATTTTCTTCATTGCGAATGAGTCCATTCGATGTGAGCAGATTTATAAATTCAGAATTCCCTTCCGGAATTTCAGGATCGCACCGAAAAAGGATTGCTTTTTCCTTCTGCGCTAAAACACGGATATTTTGGAAAAAAAACCGTGCGAGTTCAGGATTTCGCTCTTGAAACAAAGGTCCGCGCGGAGAATAAAATATCGTCTTTCCAACCAACGGTAAATTTCGTTTCAGGATTAACGCCACGGCCAAAATACTTTCACCCTCCACAACCGCTGTAAAATAAGGCTTCCACGCGCCCTCTTTTACAACAGCCCACTCATAACTTTGAAGAATCGAGTTATTGGGATGACCCGCGACGAATTGATTCCACCGCTCACGTTGATTTTTTTGAAAGAGAATAAATTCCATAATTATTACCGAGGGAACAAAATAGTAAACATATTGTTTTCTCTCAAAGTTACGAAGCGCCAAACCATAAACTCATAACTAATTTTACGGTAAAAATCTTGCTCGTTCAGCCGTCGTCGGCAATCGGCAAGATTCTTTTTTTCCAAACCAGTTGTAACGATGGCGTGCGACCCAGGTATAAACGATATCACGCACAAAGCGAGGAATAATCCAAAAAATAGTCATCACTCTCCATGCACCGCCCAGATGATAACAGATTCTTAAAACACCGGACGATTTTTGATAAATTTTCCCATGGTCAAGGAGAACGAGGGAGTTCAAATTATGTGTAAATTCAGCAGGTAATTGATTTTTTGCCGTCTCGCCCTGCAGCGATGCAAAAAAAAACTTATCCTGTTTGTCCTGGCGGATAATGAAATCGACGGAACGATTGCATAAATTACACACACCATCAAAGAACAATATGACCTCCGATGGCATTACAATCCGGCGTGGTGTTCCTGAAGGCTTTTTACCTCCAGCGA
>JANNSF010000347.1:0-18204 GCA_031402315.1 bacterium
TTTGACTACTCCGGGACGCAGGCTTGCCGCTCTCTCAAAGAGGAGGGTTACCGCGTCGTCTTGATCAATAGTAATCCGGCGACCATCATGACGGACCCCGATACGGCGGATCGCACCTATATCGAGCCGATTACTCCTGAAATGATTGAGAAGATCATTATCAAGGAACGTCCCGACGCTCTTCTGCCTACGATGGGTGGTCAAACCGCATTGAATGCCGCGTGTGAATTGGAAAAGCGGGGTATTCTTAAAAAATACAATGTCGAGATGATCGGTGCAAAATACGATTCCATTCAAACCGCGGAGGATCGCGAGCTTTTCAAAAAAGCGATGGAAAAAATAGGACTCAGCGTTCCGCGTGGAGTTTTTGTCAGAACCACACGGGAGGCGGAGGAGGTTATCCAAGGATTTGACTATCCGCTGATTTTGCGCCCTTCGTTCACTCTCGGCGGCACCGGTGGCGCGGTGGCGTACAATATTGACGAATACCACGATCTGATTGCGAAAGCCCTTACGGCAAGCCCGATCAGTGAGGTTCTGGTGGAAGAATCCATTATCGGCTGGAAAGAATACGAGCTTGAAGTGATGCGCGATAAAGCGGACAATGTCGTCATCATCTGTTCCATCGAAAATTTTGATCCGATGGGCGTTCATACCGGCGATTCGATTACGGTCGCGCCGGCGCAAACGCTTTCGGACAAAGAATATCAAAAAATGCGCGATGCGGCGTTAAAAATAATTCGTGCGATCGGCGTTGAAACCGGCGGATCGAATATCCAGTTTTCCATCAATCCCAAAGACGGCAAGATGAACGTCATTGAGATGAATCCGCGCGTTTCCAGAAGTTCCGCGTTAGCTTCGAAAGCAACAGGATTTCCAATTGCCAAAATCGCGGCCAAACTCGCCGTGGGCTTCACGCTCGATGAAATCCCAAACGACATTACGAAAAAAACACCGGCTTCTTTTGAGCCAACGATCGACTACGTCGTTACGAAAATACCTCGATGGGATTTTGAAAAGTTCCCGGGCGCGAATACGCAACTCAATGTGCAGATGAAATCTGTGGGCGAAGCCATGGCGATTGGACGGAATTTCAAGGAGTCTTTACAAAAAGCGCTGCGCTCGATGGAGGATGGTCGATTCGGTTTTGGATTTGACGGAAAAGATACGCTTGATATCATGGATGCGGATGAGTCGGTGCTCGAAGTGATACGTGAACAAATCGTTAAGAAACTAAGAGAGCCGAATGCCAAACGCATTTTCGCCATTCGTGACGCCCTTGCGATGGGTATGAGCGTGGACGAAATCCATAAATACACCTATATTGATCCTTGGTTCTTACATCATCTAAAAGAGATCGTCGAGTTTGAAAAAGAGCTGCGTTTAGCCGCCGTCTAGTGTTGCCGTCGATCCCTGTCTTTTCGTCAAAATTTAGTTTTTGACAATACCGCTTTTAATTTCGAAATTTTCATCATGCGACACTTCCTTCTGGTTATTGGATTTTATTGCACATCCCTTTTATCTCAAGATTCAAATATTGTATTTGATCGAATCTCCGTGGACGAAGGCCTTTCTCACCGGACCGTCTATGAAGTGATACAAGATCATACGGGGATCATGTGGTTTGCGACGGAAGGCGGTCTCAATAGATTTGATGGATACCGTGTCAAAGTTTATTTGAACGATCCCGGAAACAGGAATTCCTTGTCCTACATCAATGTGAGCTCTATTGTCGAGGATACACTGGGACGTATCTGGATTGCCACGTGGGGCGGAGGACTGGATTGTTTTGATCCCAGGACAGAATCCTACACCCATTATAGACACGATCCCAAGAATCCCAATTCAATAAGTGATAATCGGGTTCAGACCCTTTATGTGGATCACGTCGGGCAAGTGTGGGCGGGATGTTTTGTCGGACTGAATCGGCTCTCGTTTGAAGGAAATGATACCAAAATTCAAACCTATCGCCACCGCATGGGTGATTCGACATCGTTGCTACACGATCGCATTTGGGCGATTCAGCAGGACGGGGCGTCGCAAGTATGGGTTGCAACCGAAGCCGGATTAAACCGACTTGATGTATCCAGCGGAAAATTTTTTTCACCGTCGGCCGATAAGGTCGCGTCCAATCAGCGTGCTCGTGCCTTGTCGAGGGACCGGCATGGTAATCTTTGGGCCGGGCTGCAGCGCGGTCTTGCCTATTTGGACTTCAAAGAAAATTATTTGTATTCGAGAAATATTAGTCCCCTGGCGGGAACCAGCATCGTCAATCGCATTTTAGAGACAAACGATGGCGATGTGTGGGTCGGTACTCAGGACAACGGAATTTTTGTGTTCGACCAAGAAACGCAAACGTCCCGACATATCGTGGCAGGGACAAATGCTAATCGAAACAAGTGGGAACTGTCATCCAATGATATTCGTGATTTTATGGAGGATCGTTCGCATAATTTATGGGTCGCGACGCGAAACGGGGGAATATGCAAAACGGATCTAAAACCCAAAAAATTCAAAACTCTTGCGGAATTCAGCAATACCGGTGTCAATGCATTGTTTCAGGTTGCGAGTGGTGATATCTTAATCGGTACAGATGGCGGCGGCGTTTCCGTCGTGGATAAGAAAACCAATGCTTCAAAATTTAGAATTCTTAGTCAGAAGGCGCAAGTTATAACAAATCCAGTTTTCGACCGAATTCGGGCCTTGGTGCAGGATGGGAATGGTCGGGTATGGATTGGCACCTACGGCGGCGGCATTTTGCTCTACGATTTAGATTCCAGAAAATATGTGGGAGAATATTTGTCCCCGGCCAAAGACGGCAAAGTACCGCGACTCAGTGTTATCAATTTTGTCAATTCCTTTTTGCGGGAAGAAAACAAAATGTGGGTGGGAACCAATGGAGGACTATTTGTTTTCGATATGTCTCTTGGAACATGGGATCGCTATGGTGTAAGCAATTCCCCGGACAGCTTACAAAATCCCGTTATCACAAGTTTTATCAGGGACTCCGAAAAACAATTGTGGCTTGGGACGTGGGGAGGAGGCTTGGTCAAAGTCGATGAAAACGGCTGGCGGCTCAAATTTCAGAGTTTTTATCACAATCCAATGGATTCGCTTACCATCAGCAACGATGAGGTGCACTACATTTTTGAATCGGCGGATCATTCCTTTTGGATTGGGACAAATGGCGGTCTAAACAAAATGGATCGCGCAACGGGACGCTTTTCACGCTTTTATATGAGCGATGGATTGCCGCACAATACCATCCAATGTATCAAGGAAGATTCGCGCGGCCGGCTATGGATGAGTACTATTAAAGGAATTTGTGTTGTCGATCCGCAAAATCTCATCGCCCGGAAACCCTCCTCGGTGCGTTGGTTTGATGCTGTGGATGGAGTACAGGGCAATGAATTTAACCGTGGGACCGGTATCCGGGATGCCTCGGGAGAATTTTGGTTTGGCGGATTGAGCGGAGTCAATCGGTTTTTTCCAGATGATATTCGTGATAATCCGTTTGCGCCGCCGGTCGTCGTAACCGAATATCGGAAGTATAAAGGCAATACCGAAATATCCGCACCGATTCACGGTGAGATTCAATTGTCGCCCGATGACGTTTTTCTTGGACTGGAATTTTCAGCCCTGGACTATACGTATACGGCTAAAAACCAGTACGCGTATCGTCTTGAGGGGTTTGATCAGGATTGGATTTATTGCGGTACACGGCACTTTGCGAGTTATACAAATCTGGAAGGCGGTTCCTATACATTCCATGTCAAAGCGGCCAATGCCGACGGGGTTTGGAATAATGAGGGCACGACCGTAAAGATCCATGTGACACCGAGTTTTTGGAAAACGGCCTGGTTTCGTATCGTCTTTCTGGCGCTGGTTATTTTGACACTGGTCGTGGCCTATCAGTTGCGGCTTCGCGCTTCGGCCAAGTACGAGCACGAATTAGAAGCCCTCATATCAGAACGTACGCGCCAGTTGGAAGAAAAAAATAAAGAACTTGGAAAACTGAATGAAAATAAGAACGAGTACCTTGGTATTGTCGCGCACGATTTGCGAAATCCATTGACTACGATTGCGGGATACGCCGACGTTATGATCAGTGATCTCGAGCACGAGCATTTTGATGCGAAAGAAAATTTGCGCGATTTGAAAAAAATTTCTATCAAAGCCCATCAGATGCAGCATTTCATTACGGAAATTCTTGACATATCCTCCATTGAGTCCGGAAAAGTGATTCTGGAAAAACAGAAGGATGATTTGTTGGCCTTGATTCATCAGTGTGAAGCGCTGCACCGGAAGACCGCGTTGCAAAAGAACATAAATTTGCTCATTGAGGCAAAACCGCTGCCGGAGATTGAAATGGACGTGATGAAAATTAGCGCGGTCGTGGATAATTTACTTACCAACGCCATTAAGTTCACCCACGCGGACGGATGGGTTCGTGTTTATTTCGAATCGAACGATCGTGAAATCATAACCCATGTGGAGGATACCGGGCAAGGCTTGAGCGAACACGATATGCAAACCGTTTTTTCCAGTTTCAATAAACTCAGCGCCCGTCCGACCGCCGGCGAATCTTCAACCGGTCTCGGTCTCGCCATTGTCAAAAAAATTGTGGAAATGCATGGAGGAAAGGTTTGGGTTAATAGTCAAAAGGATAAGGGTTCAACGTTTAGTTTTTCACTTCCAATATGAGGATGCATGAAATTTAGTATTGTCGGGTTAATGTGTATTACACTCTGGGCGCAATCCGGCCCTTCCCACTTCGAACGGTATACGTCGCGCGATGGTTTGTCGCAGAGCACGGTTAGTTCCATCTGGCAGGATAAGCAGGGGTTCCTTTGGCTGGGTTCGCGCAACGGACTCAATAAGTTTGACGGGTATCGGTTTTCGGTTTATAAAACCCATCCTTCGGACACTACGACAATTTCTGATAATTGGATCACCGTTTTGACGGAGAATGCAGACGGCCTTTGGATTGGAGCCGCGAATCGCGGTTTAAATCTATTACAAGCCGGCGGATCGAGATTCATTCGCTTTTCATCCACGCCTCGCGATTCACAGAGTCTTATGAGTAATTCCATTACTGCCCTCTGCACAGATTCCAAAGGACGTGTATGGGTTGGTACGAAAAGTGGCCTCCATCGCATTGAAAATCAGGGCGGAAAATTTGTTTTTTTGCGTTTCAAGAATCAAACCCGATGGATCACCGCATTGGCGGCGGACTCCGACGGTGTCGTTTGGATTGGCACAAAAACGGGGGTCGACAAATTCTTTGAGGATCAGATCACGTCGGCGATAGATCTCAAGAAAGAGGGAGTGTCCGCCTTAAGGACGGACGCAAACAATAATCTCTGGATAGGAACGGGTCAAGGCCTTCGATTGCTTGACAAAAACACCTCGGTGGTCTCCAAAATAGCATCGGGTACTTTCTCGGAGACCCTTCCGGTCAATACATTGTACTATCAAACCGGTGGAATCATGTGGATAGGGACGCTGCAAGGACTCTACCATTATACCATAAGGACGGGTGTATGGCAATTGTACCGGCGTAACGACGCCGACCCCAATTCTCTTGCCGACAATGAAGTACGCGCTATTTTTCTTGATCGCGCACAAAATTTATGGATTGGTACCTACGGTGGCGGAGGGTTTAGTAAACTTGATCTAAAGCCAAAGAAGTTCGCCCATGTCAAACGCGACACCAAAGATCCTAACGCCCTCAGCAATAATGTCATTCGAACATTTTTTGAGGATCGCGCAGGTAATTTGTGGGTAGGGACGCATGAAGGACTCAGTCTTAAAACCGTTGACGGCTTTAAGACGTTCCATAAAGCTCAAGGTCTGCAGAATGAAGAAGCGAGGGCGTTGGCGGAAGATGACGAAAATAATTTATGGGTTGGTACCGAAGGCGGCGGACTGCATCGATGGGATGGAAAAAAATTTAAGGTTTTCCAGAATGATCCAAAAAATCCTAATTCCATTGGTCAAAATGAGATCAGTTCCTTGATGGCGGATTCCAAAAAGATTTTATGGGTTGGAACTTTTCGAAATGGGCTTGATCGCATGAATATCGCAACAGGCGAATTTGCACACTTTCGTCATGACCCAAAAGACTCCAGTTCCATATCCGCCAATGAAGTGAGCATGCTCTTTCGCGATAAAAAGAACCGCCTGTGGGTGGGAACCTTTGGCGGAGGACTGAGTCGTTTGGATCTAAACGCTTCCAATGGAATTTTTCGTCATTTTCAAAATCAAAAGTTGAACCCGAACTCACTTTCCAGTAACGTAATTTATTCGATGGCGGAAGACGACCAAGGAAGGATACTAGTTGGCACCAATGAGGGGCTCTCCATTATGGAAGATCCTGAGATCAATTTTTTTCAGCGGTTTTATGAAAAAGATGGGTTGCCCGATAATTATATTTATGGTGTTGAAGCGGATGGTGATCGATTGTGGATCAGCACGGGTCAGGGTATTAGTCAGATGATTGTAAACCGAACCGGGGGAAAGACAAGCGCATCCTTCCGCAATTACGATGAGCGTGATGGACTTCAAGGTAGAGAATTCAAGTTCGGTGCTTACTACAAAAAGCGTGACGGCCAAATTCTTTTTGGCGGAACAAACGGATACAATATTTTTAATCCGCAGTTTTCAATGGACAACCCCAATATCCCCAATGTGGCCTGGGCGTCCTTAAAGAAAAAAGACAAGAATGCGAACGTGTTCTCCGAGATTTCAATACCGGGTCATTCCGAAGTTTTAGAACTAAATTACGGAGATGATTTTACGGCTGAATTTTCGGCGTTGGAATTTACCGACCCGCCCAAGAATCAATACGCGTACGAACTTACGAGTTTCGACCCCGGCTGGATTTATAGCGGCTCACGTCGACTGGTGACTTACACGCATCTCGATCCAGGCGAGTATACGTTGCGTGTGAAAGCTTCAAACAACGACGGAGTTTGGAATGAAAAAGCACAAGAGTTGAATATTCGCATTGTGCCACCATTTTGGATGACATGGTGGTTCCGCATTGGTTCTTCGCTAGCGCTAGGGCTCATTATCTTTATGGGTATCCAATATAGGATTCGAGCCGTTCACGAACAGAAAAACAGGTTGGAGATTGAAGTATCTAACCGTACACGAGAAATTCGCCTGCAGCGCGATGAATTGAAGGACATTAATCTCAAGTTGGAACAGACTTTGCAAAGCCTTCGCGAAACACAGGAGCATTTGCTTCAATCCGAGAAGATGGCGGCTTTAGGCCAATTCGTCGGCGGTATTGCGCACGAGATCAATAATCCATTAGCCATCACCGACGGCAATATATATCTGATCGAAGAAAACCTTCAGCGGTGGGAAGCTCTTTTGAATAGCCATGCCGCGGAGAATGAAATGAAAGCGTTGAGGGAAGAAACTATGTCGATGCTCAATTCCTGTAAAAAAGGAACCCTCCGAATCAAGAATATTGTTCAAGACTTGAGGGAATTTTCGCGAGTGGATTCACAAGGCCTTACACCGTATAATATCAACGACGGTCTGGAAGCGACGCTACGGCTCTTGAAACCGATTCTTCATGAAGGTATTGAAATTGAGAAAAAATTTGGAGCCTTACCCCTGCTCAATTGCAACGCCGGAACGCTCAATCAAACGTTCATGAATATTCTAAGAAATGCGGTTGAATTTATTTCCGGATCGGGCAAAATTACGATCGTCACGATGTTTGTTGATAATCAATTTCAAGTTCGTATCTCCGACACCGGTCGGGGCATGACCGATGAGATTAAGAAGAATATTTTCAATCCTTTTTATACGACCAAGCCGATCGGGCAGGGCATGGGACTAGGGCTGTCAATAAGTTACACGACCGTGAGAAAGCACGGCGGCAATATTACGGTTGAAAGTCAATTAGGAAAGGGTTCCGAATTTACAGTCACACTTCCGAAGGTTTTTGCATCGTAATTGTCTTTGCGATGGCATTTGATTTGTATACTATAAAACGTAATATCAATTTAGTGAGGATGGAATATTATGAAACATGAACCGGTAAAGCTAAAGAAGGCTGAACGCCCACTCATCTTGGCTATTGATATCGGAACGTCGTCAACGCGCGCCTTGGTCTACGATGCGCTGGGACGGCCCGTGAAAAAACTCATGCATCAGGTCGGCTATATCATGAAGGCTACTCAAGATGGCGGTGTTTTTGCGGATCCGAAATTTATTGTCGAGAGCACGGCGGCCTGCATTGATGCTATTATGGAAAAAATGGGTGACGACGCCCACGACATCAAAGGCGTTGGTTTTGATACGTTTTGGCATAACGTGATGGGAATCGATAAGGCCGGGAAGCCTACCACACCTCTCATCAATTGGGCCGACACACGCCCCCGTGCGGTTATCGATTTACTCAAAGAGAAATTGGATCCCGCGGACACCCATGCCAGAACAGGTTGTGTTATTCATCCAAGCTATCTGCCGGCGAAGTTGTTGTGGTTTAATAAAAAAGAGAATGCCGCTTTCAAGAAAACCGATATGTGGATGTCCATTGGAGAATATCTGTACTACGCATTTTTTGGCAAAGCGGTTTGCGGTATATCGATGGCGTCAGGGACCGGCTTGCTCAATCAAAATACATGCGAATGGGATGAAAAAATATTTGCCGCGCTTCCCATAAAACCTTCCAATTTGTCTGTACTTGGAGATTTCGATACACCGCTCATTGGCTTAAAACCGCTTTTCGCAAAACGCTGGCCATCCCTTTCCGATATTCCATGGTTTCCGGCCGTTGGAGATGGTGCCAGTTCCAATGTAGGAACCGGATGCGTCACAAAGGATCAGCTGTGTATAGTGATGGGTACGAGCGGCGCGCTTCGCGTAATGTGGGAAGCCGATTCCGTGGTAATCCCTCCTGAACTCTGGGTCTATCGCGTCGATCGAAAACGTTTTCTCATGGGAGGCGCGCTAAGTGACGGTGGCAATTTGCGCAAATGGATGGACAGCCGTCTCATGATAGACGGCGGCAAGAAGGGTGTTGATGCGGCTTTGGCAGCAACTAAACCGGACGCACACGGGTTGACCTTGCTTCCGTTTTGGGCCGGCGAGCGCAGCACAGGCTGGCATCAAAATGCACGGGGTGCGGTGAACGGCCTTAATCTCTCTACAAGCCGCGAAGATATTATTCGGGCAACACTGGAAAGTATGTGTTACCGTTATGCGGCGATTTACGATATTTTCAAAAAAAATCATATGCCGGTCAAACAAATCATTGCTTCGGGCGGGGGATTCATTGATTCTGCAACCCTTACGCAGATGATGTCCGATGTCATCCAGTATCCTATTACCCAGTCGGGTGAAGCTGAAGGCTCCGCGCGCGGGGCCGCCATACTCGCACTGGAGGCGATTGGCGCGATTAAACATATTTCAAAAGCCCCCATGCCAATCGGCGCGACATTTAAGCCTCATCCGCAATTGGCTAAAACCTATAAGACCGGCCGTGATCGGCAGAATAAGTTCTACGATGTCGTTGCCCGTGAATGGTGGGAAAAGGAATGAGTTTTTTGGGTGAACTTTTTACTTCGTTTGCGGATGCACTAATTCAATCATCGGCTTATTTGTTGCTAGGTTTTTTCATTGCCGGACTGCTACGCGCGTTTATTCCATCCGAAAACGTCGTCAAATGGATTGGCGCAAATAAAGTGTCGTCGGTCATTAAATCAGCCATATTCGGCGCACCCTTACCTCTGTGCTCGTGTTCGGTCGTACCCGTTGCGCTGTCGCTCAAAAAAAGCGGAGCCGGTAATGGCGCCACAATGAGTTTTTTGATTTCGACGCCGGAAACAGGGATTGACTCGATTTCACTTTCTTACGCCATGCTTAACCCCATCATGACGATCTTCCGTCCTATTGCGGCACTGACGACTGCTATTATCGCAGGAATAGCCGAAAACATACTGGTTCCAACGAAACGTGTAATTACGCTACCCATCTTAGGAAATTCAAGAGTCGAAGAAGATCGCCAAAGCGTGAAGGAAAAAGTCAAAGAGGGGCTTCAATTTTCATTTGTTGACCTGATGCAGGAAACTTCAATTTTTTTGGTTGCCGGGCTCTTCATTTCGGCCATTATTTATACTGTCGTTCCGGACGGTTTTTTTTTCAATGAAATCAATTCGCGTTGGGGGATGATGTTTATCATGCTGCTTGCCGGTGTTCCTATGTACGTTTGTGCAAGCGCATCTACACCTATAGCCGCAGCCCTGATCATGAAAGGAATTTCACCGGGAGCAGCTCTCGTATTTCTTCTGGCCGGGCCGGCTACCAATTTTTCGACCATTGGCATTGTCAAGAAGACGATGGGAACCAAGTCGGTAGTTATCTACCTTTCGAGCATTTCCATCGTTGCCCTCGGGATGGGTTGGTTGTTGGACTACTTCTATGCATGGTCGGGATTGCCGGTCGAAGTGCGAATTCTATCTCATGAACATGGGAATTCATTGGTTACTACGGTGGCCGCCATGATTTTTATACCATGGCTTTTTTGGAGTTTTTTTCTTGAAATTAAAAAGCGTTATTTCGCGAAATAGTCTCTTGGTTTTGCTGGCTTCGCTCTCGGTTTATTCCCAAATATATACCAAAAAAATAAATTATGTTTCGGTAGAGCAAAAAGGCATGGTCTTGCCGTTCGGTTTCTACGGTGGATCCTACGTATCGAAAATAGATTGGGCGGATATTGATGCCGATGGAGATTTCGATCTTTTTGTTGTTCAGGTGGACGGTCGAATTACGTTTATTGAGAACCAAGGCACTCCGTCTGAATCGGAATTGGTGTGGGCCACCGACTATTTTGATTCATTAAACGTTAATCAGTGGGCAAAATTTGCTGATTTGGATTCCGATGGGGATCTTGATATAGTTTGCGGGGAGCCCGGCTCGACGGTGGGGATCTATCAAAATATCGGGAGTGCAACGCAAGCCAAGTTTCGCCAACAGACAGCCATGCTCCTAGATTCCGCCGGAGCCAGCGTCATTTCTGAAGATCAATCCATTGGTGTTCTGTCCGATATAGATGGCGATGGCGATTTAGATTTCTTTTCGGGGCGTAGCGTGGGTACATTATCTTACTATCAGAACATTGGTTCGGCGACGCAGTACCGTCTTAAATTTATAACCGATTCGTACCAGAACATCTCCATCGTGACACCGGCGAAAATGCGTGCTTATCGGGATGGGAAGCATGGAGCAAGTTCGGTAACATATTTTGATTTAGATCATGATCAGGATTTGGATCTCTTTTGGGGTGATTTTTTTAGTACGGGAATCTATTATCTGCCCAATTTAGGCACGAAGTTTAATGCCCATATCCCGGATACGCTGACGTCTCACTTCCCTGATCGTTCTTTGTCAACTCTGGGCTATAATATGCCGTCTTTTGTAGATCTTGATCACGATGCGGATGCCGAACTTTTTGTCAGCGTGCTCTTCCGTGAATCGGATTACGATAACCTTTGGTATTATAAGAATACGGGTTCGGTGTCCGCACCCATATTTTCCTTACAGACCAAAAATTATCTTCAGGGTTTAGATGTAGGGCGAAATGCCATTCCATCGTTTTCCGACATTGATTTTGATGGAGACAGGGATATGGTGGTGGGGAGCTACAGCGGAAAAATGGTGCTATACCGTTACACGCCGGCATCAAGAAAATTTTCATTGGACACGAATTTTCGAATGAACATCCCGGAGGGTACATTTCAAACCGCTCCGGTATTTGCGGACCTTGACGCCGATGGCGATGACGACTTACTGGTCGGTGATTTCACGGGCAAGCTCATGTACTTTGAAAACAAAGGCACGAAGCAGGTTCCGGACTTTATTTTGCAACCAACCAATTTGAGCGGAGTTGATATCGGTAATAACAGCGTTCCGGCCTTTGCCGACATAGATCATGATGGGGACTTAGATCTCTTCATCGGAGAGGAGGATGGAACCACGAACTTTTTTAAGAACGTTGGAAACGCATCTCAATTTGTGCCAGCCTCGATCGTCACGAATTATTTTGGAGTTCTTGGTGAAAACAATGCCTCACCGGAATTTGTGGATTACGATAAGGATGGTGATTTGGATTTTTTTGTCGGATATAAAAGCGGACGGATTTCTTTTTATGAAAACATAGGAACCCCAACGGTGCCATCATGGGTATTAATCTCCGGTCAATTTAAGGGAATCAAAGTCACGCAGGATGCGTCGCCCCGGTTCTATGATGTGGATTCGGACGGTGACTTGGATCTTTTTTCCGGTAATCTTCGCGGTGGAATTGAATTCTTTCACGCCCAAAGCCAGACACCCGTATTTGCGACGGTCGGGCCAATCACAATTCGCAAAGACTCGCTCTGGGTATTCAACTTGCCGATAGAAGGATCGCTTCCGCTTAAATATCGCCTACTCAATCTTTTTAAAGGTATGGAAATCGACAGTACTTCGGGACGAATCACGTGGCGACCTTCTGAACTTGGACTCTTTTCGATTCGAGCCACGGCGGAAAATTCTTTTGGCGGGGATACAATATCCTTCGTGGTAGATGTGCGCCCGCCATTTAGTAAGCACTTTATTCTATTTCAAAACGCACCCAATCCATTCGATGAATTGACCAAGATTCGATTTGAATTGGAGATGGCTTCCGACGTCGAATTATGCCTCTATAATATTCTGGGTGAAGAAGTTCGCAACCTA
The DNA here is from genome assembly GCA_031402315.1 of bacterium. Classification (GTDB taxonomy): domain Bacteria; phylum CLD3; class CLD3; order SB21; family SB21; genus JANNSF01. The sequence goes on from JANNSF010000347.1 coordinate 12,739, forward strand.
ATTGACGGACCCTTGGGGGCGGGTACACATCAAGCGATGTGGGATGGCCAGGATTCCCGGGGCAAGGCTGTGAGTTCAGGCGTTTATTTCTATCGATTGCGTGTGGGTTCTTCGGCGCAAACCCGAAAGATGATTTTCTTAAAGTAGCCAAATAAAAAAGGTACGGGGTTCCCTGTTTCGGAAACTTTTTTTACGCTTAACCGTAGAAAGTGCTATCCGTTCATCTTTTCAGTGAGGAAACCATGTTACTGACCATTGTAAGAAAAAACGAGCCCATCGAAAAAGCAATCCGGCGATTTGAAACCGAGGTTCGAAAAGCGCGAATCATACAGACTTGTATTGAAAAGGCGAATTTCGTCAGCCCAAGTGAGCGAAAACACCAAACCAACAAAAAGAAAAAAAGGCATCAGCCGGAATAGTTTTTTCTAAAGAATATGATTCATAAAAAAAGCCATGCTACCCGCTTGGCTTTTTGTATTTAAAAACCGTGAAAAAGTTTATTTTTTAGACTAAAATGCACCATGCGAACTCTTATTTTACTTGTCCTGGCCATTGGGGCCATTGCCCAGGCTCAGCGTAATGTCAAAAAGAAGAAAGCTGCGGACAACTTTACCATTGTCGTCGCACAAGACGGGAGCGGAAAGTACTCGACGATTCAGGAAGCTATAGACCGGTCCGAATTCAGCTCTGTAATCAAAATAAAGGCGGGTGTATACAGAGAGAATATTGTGGTGAAGAGTTTCATCCAGGTCGAGGGAGAGGGTGCCGACAAGACGATCGTTATTGGAAATAGCCAATATCCCACCGTACAAATTTACAATGTCAGCTCCGCAAAAATCAGCAAGGTAACCTTTCGGAATGAAGATTCACTGAATCATCCTGTACTGATTTCTAAATTCTCCAACTTCGTTCTGGAGAGCTGTTACTTTCAAAACGGAGCAATTGGCGCAGCGATATTGTTTAATAGCGCCCCGGTCATACGAGACTGCCGGTTTGAATTGAATAATGTTTGTGGGATTCTCTTTGCGGGTCGGAGTCTTGGTACGCTGACGTCCTCAGCCATTATCAATAACGGAGGCGAAGGCATTCGGATTGAGGATCATTCTGCCCCTTCTATAGAACGTAATACAATTGCTTCGAACAAGGGAGACGGAGTGGTATGGCGCGATGCATCATTTGGTAAGTCGGTCGGGAACTATATCTTCAAAAATGCGGGATTTGGAATTGTCATAACAGAACGTTCCGCCCCCTTGATTAGGAACAATACCGTCATTAAAAATGGTAGCGAGGCCGGGGGTGGCGGCGCAAAAATGAGTGGTGCTTTGGGGATTTCATTTGGCAATAACATTATTGCTAAGAATCGCGATGGAATTGTAGTTGAGAATTCAAAACGAATCTCTTTGGCGTATAATAATGTCTGGGCTAATGTGAATGACTACATAAACGCGGACTCCCATTCCACGGACGTATCCATAGACCCTAAATTTGTCAATGAGATGAAAAACGATTATAGAATAGACTCCTTGTCTCCCTTGAATCTGGCCGGCGAAGATCATTTATCGATCGGTGCTCATTTTGACTTTCAGAAAAGCGACAAAAAGCAGCGTTTGGACTATCTAAAAACTCAAGCAACGAAAGAGATGGCGCGCGAGAATTGGGGACAAGCCCATCAGAATGCTCAGGAAATATTGGCGATTGATAAATTGGATATGGAGGGAAAAAACATTTTTAAGAGATCAGCAGAACACTTGTCTGCCCACTTTGTTGAAAATGCACGAGCGGAGTTTCTAATTGAAAACTATAAAGCCGCGGATAATTTCATAAACATGGCCTTGACGTACGATGCTGAAAACACCAACGCTTTGGAGATCAAGCAGAAGATTGATGAAGAACTCGCTTTGACGCACCGCTATTTTATACTTGTTCTTGTAGCGTCGGCGGGGTTCGCAGTCGCTGGTATTTTTTGGTTCCGTCGCCGAGTTCGTCTCAATGAAATAAAGCGTCAGGCTCAATGGTGGTTGGACGATGCCGTCGAACATATAGAACTGGCCATGGCCGCGGAAGCCGACAAGTTCGCTCAAAAAGATTTTGCGGAAGCGAATAAGCTTCTCAGGGATGCCAAATTGTATTTCAATGAACTGCGATTTGAAGCGTGTGAACTAAAATCCAATGAATCGGTGCGAACCTCTGACCGTGCGCGCGATACGGCCGATCGATACAAAAGAAATAAACGTGAGGCTTTGGCCGAGACCTCCAGCGCGGAAATTGAACTTGAGAGATTTGCCGAATCACCGATTTATAAAAACTATGAGGCCGATTATGTGGACTGGAAAAACTACTTAAGCCGGGCGCAGGAAGCGATTAAACAAAAACAGTATCTCCTGGCGAAAGAACTGGCTGAGCAAATCCAATCCAAGTTGCAGCTGGCCGTAGCGGCGGCGGAAGAGAAAACGCAGCGCGACATTTTAGACGGATTTGCGGAAGTCGAACGAATAATTTTAGAAGCGTTAACTTTGTTGAATAGCCAGGACTTAATTTCGGCGGTTATCGAATTCAAATCGGAGCTTATCTTACTGAAAAACGGCTTTTCGTCCGGTATCGTATCGTCTTTGGAAGCCCACGAACAAATGTGCCAGATCAAGTCGTTCGTCGAGGAGTCCCTAAGAATCCATGAGTCCGGCGGGGGAAATGGAAGGCCGGAAGGCCGAAAACGATCCCATTTTGAAATATTGGGCATTAAGGAAGATGCAAGCCTCGAGCAAATCAAGGCTGTTTATCGTAAACTGTCAATGATATATCATCCCGACGCCAATGCTTCCGATGATATGGGAATTGACGGGGATGACCGTTTCAAAGAGATCAAAGCCGCCTACGAGTCCTTAATCTTGGAGAGATCATGATCCCACGCCGGTTGATTCCGATCATCACATTTTCAATTATTTTGTTGCTTTCTCTGGCTCAAATATTTTGGTGGGTCTATTTTCAAATTAGGCAAACAAAAACAGTCGTCAGTCTACACAGTCAGGTTGGCGTACTTTGGGAAGAGAAAATTGAACATGAATTGGACAATGCAGTTCGTCGTCACCACCGGGCCGCCGGGGCCCGCAACGATTTTGATCATGCGTCTTTTATTCGGGATTGGATGGCCACGAACGCTGCGGAGTACGAATGGGATTCCATCGCCTTTGCGGCGTCCGGAAAAATACTCATTCATTCAAAACAACAACAAATCGTCCTTGACGAAGCCAATCGACGTTTAGTCATGTTTATTTCGGAGGGAGCGTTCTTCTCCATTATGGTTCTCGCGGGAATCTATTTTCTATACTATACCTTCAAAAAGGAAATTCAATTACAAGTGCTTCAAACAAATTTTATTCTTAGCGTCACCCATGAATTGCGTTCACCTTTAGCTTCCATCAAACTTTACCTGCAAAGCCTATTGCGTAGCAACGTGCCCGACCAGAAACGCGAAATGTTTCTCAAACACGGGCTGGAGGATGCAGACCGACTGCATCGTCTGCTTGAAAATCTGTTGAACGCGGCGCGAATGGAGGAAAAAAAAGTAATATACCACAAGAGGCCCATCGACCTTTCTCAAACTCTTGGAATTGTCGGGCAATCTTGGCAGTCCAGGCTTGGCGAAGAAATTCAATGGACGATTGAAATATCAAACGATATATCAATTCGAGCGGATGAAGATGCATTACAATCGGTCCTGGATAATTTCATGGAAAATGCGGTAAAGTACGCGACCGCGCCAAAAAAAATAACCATAAGGCTTCGCTCGGTAGCCCCATGGGCCATTATTGACTTTTCAGATAATGGGGATGGTGTAAACCCAAACGAAGAAAAACTTATTTTTCAAAAGTTTTATCGGAGTGAAAATGAAATGACTCGCAGAACCAAAGGGATTGGTTTGGGCCTTTATTTGGCTGGCAAGATCGTAAAGGATCATCAAGGCTTAATAACCGTTGCGCGTGATGAAACTCTGGGTGGCGCGAAATTTACAGTAAGGTGGCCATTAGCATGAAAAAAATTCTCCTTGTCGAAGATGAAAAAAATATTGCAGAGTCGCTCTTGTTTAATCTTGAGGTCGAATATGAAGCCGATTGGGCTAAGACCGGAGAGGAGGCCCTTGAAAAATGGCGTAGCGGAGGCTACGATTTGATCATACTGGACGTGATGCTTCCAAAACTGAGTGGCTATGATGTCATCAAAGAAATCCGGGGAAAAGACACGCAAACCCCTGTTCTTTTCCTGACGGCGAAGGGTGACGTGAAAGACCGAATTCATGGCCTCGAACTAGGTGCGGACGACTATCTTGGCAAGCCCTTTGAGCTCGATGAATTTCTTCTTCGGACAAAAGCATTATTGAAGCGCGGAGAAGCAGGTAAAGCGGTCGTGGAACGGTTTCGGTTTGGACGCTGTGAGATAGATTTTGAAAATTTTATTGCCATCGTTGATAAAAGGAAAATTGAACTCACGCCCAAAGAGGCCTACCTATTAAAAATATTGGTTGAAAATGAAGATCGGGTAGTCTCGCGTGACAAAATTCTGAAAGAAGTGTGGGGCTACGAAACAACGCCTTCCACGCGTACCGTTGATAATTTTGTGGCCCGTTTGCGCACGTATTTTGAAGTGAGTCCGAAATCGCCGCTACATATTCATTCCGTTCACGGTATAGGATACAAATTTACCCGGTAGACTACTTTACGAGAATCATTTTCTTAGTCTGAATAACCCCGTCTGCCGAAAGGCGCGTAAAATAAACGCCGCTGGGCACAATATTTCCCCTTGAATCGGCTCCGTCCCAGGTGAAGTCGAAAGTACCGGGCAATTTATCGCCTTCGTACAAGTTTCGAATTTGATTTCCAAGTAAATCGTAAATACTGAGTTGTAGGTAGGCTGCCTTACGCAATTCAAATTGAATCTTTGTACTCAGATTAAATGGATTAGGATAATTTTGAAAAAGTACGAAAGTAGACGGTGCACGCGTTGACTTTGATTTTATCGCGGAATTGCTTTCGGCCATGATTTCGATATCTCTGAAAACAGAATCCTTCCCCATGTAAAATCGGATTTTGTCAAGATTGGCATTGAGATAGTTTGGCGCCCCGGTTCGCAGCATAGCGCCGATAAAGGCGTTCTTGCCTCCGGGCACCTGCGACACTTTTGTAAATCTGAGTTTTCTTACGTTTTGACCGTTCACGTAGAAAAGGACCTCATCCGTCAGACCGTCGCAGTAAAAACCGATATGCGCCCATTTATTGGCCGAAAGGGGATAGTCCGATGAAAATACTTCCTTAAATCCTTCCCGAATTTCGAGCTTTGGGATATTATTGTCGATATAAAATCGATAGCCGGAAATGAAACCGTCGTCGGCATTGATGACCTCGCCGTTGGTTACCGGATCGTTTGTGAAAATCCAAGTCGAAAACGTGAAGGAAATCTTTCCGGAAATATTGG
>JANNSF010000348.1:0-8452 GCA_031402315.1 bacterium
GGAGTCCGCAATTCATGCGAGATGGTCGAGAGAAAATTAGTTTTCATATCCCGGACTTCTTTCCTTGCACGATATCCCCAACTCACAACTTCACGAAACAAATTATTCGTATCCCGCAAACGTTTACTCATTACTTTTGCAATACGGGAAAGCATCTCATGGGCCAATTGCAAATGCTGACCAATGAGCGCATTGAACGAATCTTTCGATAAAAAAAGCAACTCCGTTTCATAAAGCGTCACCGCTCCTGCCGACCGTTTTTCCTCATCCAGGAGTGCCATTTCTCCAAAATAGCTTCCGGCCGGAAGCACTGCAACCGCCTGCTGACGTGATTCCTCTCCCGGCACATTTTTGTAAATTTTTACAAATCCTTTTACAATGACATACATGCCGTCCGGTTTATCGTTGCCGTCCTCAAAGATGGTATGGTTGGGTGGGTATGTCCGCGAAGTGAACTTTGGAACGAGTGATTCCAATTCAGCATCCGGAATATCTTTGAAAAGCGTTGACGTCTGAAGCGCCTTTATTTTCTCAGTTTCGGTAATCACTAATACTCCTTCGGCGTGAATCTTTGCTAATCCAAGATCTCAACGCGCAAACTATTTGTAGCCCCTCGCCCCCCGAATGGCAATCCTGATGTGATCACAATTTTTTGGCCTGAATTCAGTAATTGCTTCTGAACTAATGCCTTTTTTATCTTAATGATGCTATCGTCAATATCGCTTTTCATATCGGGTAAAATAACGCCCCTTACGCCCCAAATTAGATTGAGTTCTCGAAGTACCTGCGCCGAATGTGTTACTGCGATTATGGGTTTCTGCGGGCGATATTTGGCAACAAGTTTGGATATTGCGCCAGTCAGTGTAATGCAAACGATAGCATCGGCTTCCAGCATTTCGGCCAGTGAACACGCCGCGATCGAAACGCCATCCTGAAGAATCCGTGTTTCACCGGATGTTCGACGGCGGCGCGCATAGTCGACCGGCATTTCGCGTTCGATTAGTTTTACAATCTGCTTCATGACGGCAATCGTCTCCACCGGAAACTTACCGGACGCCGTTTCGGCGGAAAGCATGACGGCATCGGTCCCATCGAGAATAGCATTGGCTACATCCGAAGCCTCGGCGCGTGTCGGACGAGGATTATTAATCATAGAATCCAGCATTTGCGTGGCGGTGATGACAGGAACTCCCGCTTTGTTGCACATCGCAATGAGGCGCTTTTGAATCGGAGGAACCTCCTCCGTTTTCATCTCCACCCCTAAATCGCCACGGGCAACCATGATGCCGTCGGTGATTGAAATAATCTGCTCGATACAATTCATAGCTTCCGGTTTCTCAATTTTGGCGATAACCGGTGTTTCCTTGCCCCTGGAACGTATGATCTCTTTAATATTAAGTATATCTTCAGGCTTACGAACAAATGAAAGCGCTACGTAATCAATATCCTGGGAGAGACCGAAAAAAAGATCCTCCGTATCTTTCTCCGTCAGCGATGGCGCGCTAACGTTCACGCCGGGAAGATTGATGCCCTTATTGTTTTTTAACGTCCCTCCATAAACCACTTCACACAAAACATCCATCACGTTATTGTCTAGAACCTTAAGCTTCAATAAACCATCGTCCAGTAGAATGAGGTCACCAGACTTCACATCTTTTGGCAGTGATTTGTAAGTGGTCGAGACTATTTCATCCGTACCCTCAATATCACGAGCCGTTATGGTAAAACGTCCGCCAACCTTTAATATCGTGGCTCCGTCACGAAAGGTGCCAACTCGTATTTTGGGGCCCTGCAAATCCTGAAGTAACGTGATGTCCTTACCCGTGGCTTTTGATGCTTTGCGAATCGCTTCCATGACTTGCAAATGACCTTCGTGAGAGCCGTGGGAAAAATTGAGCCGGGCTACGTCCATCCCCGCTTCGATCATTTTAATAATAGTATCGTAATTGCTAGAAGAGGGGCCAATCGTACAAATGATTTTCGCCCGTGTTTCGAATAGATCTATCATTATTTAGTCGCCGACTGTTTCAAAAGTCGCTGAATAATATCCTCCTCGGATTCACCAAGGTGATCCAGAGAAAATTTGACGCTCACGGAAAGAGAGTCGTTTGGATATTTTGACAAAAACTCTTCGTAGATTTTTTTGGCGTTGGTCAGGTCCTTCAATTGATCTTCGTACGTAAAACCAATTTTGAAGAGGCTTTTAGAGGCTTCCGGCCGATTCGGATAGGTCGAAATGATTTTTTGATAGTACTCAATAGCTTTTGGAAATTGACTCATATTGCCTGCGTAAACTTCCGCAATCATGCGATACGATTCGCATACCGTTGCGGTATCCATGGCATACTTTTTTTCAACTTCACCAAGCATTGCGATAGCCTCCGAATACGCTCCTTTTATCGCCAAGGTATCCGCCTTTGCAAAGTATTCTTTGGGTGTCAAATTCTTTTTTCCACAACTCATGACACAGACCAATGCCAAAAGACATAGTATTTTGATGTTCTGCATGTTCTCCTCTTTTGATAATTACTAAGTTGAATGTAACGAATTTGAAATTTAGCAAACATTTTCAAATCGTGCAATAAATTTTGGTGTTGCTCGTCCTTATTGGCCCTCAAGAACGTCTCGCATTCGTTGGTCTTCTTTGATACTCAGTGCTCGTCGTGCGTATTTTTTGGCGGCGGCCCGATCTCCCACATGGAGATTAGCTTGCACCAAATTGGCGATACACTCAAAACCATCCGGCTTTAGCGCGATTGCCTTTTCATAATTTATCCGTGCACGCGCCCATTCTGACTTTTTGGCGTAAACATTGCCGAGATTAAAATAAACGTCATAACTGCCCGGTTCTATGCGACTTGCCTTCGTGTATAACCTCTCGGCCTCTTCATATTCTTTGACGAATGTGTAATTTAGTAGGCCTAGATTTAAGCATGCCTCCAGATAATTGGGGTTTAAGTCCAATGTTCTTTCGTAGTAGTCCATGGCTTTCAGCTTCTCCCCGAGCTGGTCGTAGGCGATCGCTATGTAAAATAGAGTATTGGGATCATTTTTCAATCGCGCCGTATCTCGCTTGAAAAATTCAATGGCTTGAAACCGCAAATTTTGTTTGGCGGCCACCTGACCCAGCCAATAAAACAAGTCCGTGTAGGCGGAATCCAAAGCACGTACCCTGTTCAAAGCTCGCTCGGCTGAATCCAATTGTCCCGCTTCAATAAAGCAGAGGCCCCGATAATATATTCCCTGTATTGAATTAGGATTTTCGAGCAATCCATTGTTCAAATTAGACATCGCGAGTTCAAGATAAAGCGGTAAACTGTGCTTATTGAAATAGTACTTATAATATGCAATTCCGTGCCTAATTTTTGACTCAGAGTCCGGTGAATCGGTCCATATTTTAAGATTAATGGTATGGGAATCCGCCTCCGATTTAGTGGCCACCATTGCGGAGTACAATTTATTCGCTTTTGGAATTTCGCGGCGTATCCAGTGATCGGTGAATTCCACATGTGGAATATCAACTGTACCTCCCTGCTTCATGTGACACGCTACACAATTGTCCGTCTTTTTATGTTGGTGCGAAAAGTTACCGGAAAACAACGATCCGGACGGCGTGTGGCATTCAAGGCAGGCACCATTAAAAAGCGACATCGGCGCTTCATATACGCTAACGTGCGGATTATGACAAGTGACGCACGTCATTTCGCTTTTGACAAAACACTTACTAAGCACAAGACGCTCTGGGTGCGACGTGATTCGAAAAGCCGCCTCGTCGGTCGCTGCATCCAAATAAATACTTTTGATTTCACTCAATTTCATACCCGGTCGGAAATCCTGTTCTCGTTTACCGTTTCGTGTAACGCGCATAGCTCCTGGAATGTGGCACTGCTGGCACACGTCCAAGGATTCCTGCCGTCCCAAACGCTCCGGATTGACGATGGTCGAGTCGTTATGGCCCATTTTCTTTTCAAGGTCATCCGTTCGGGCCCGGACATGAATTTTTCCGGGTCCGTGGCATCGCTCGCACCCAATTCCTTCCGGAATGGGCATCGAATAGCGATTCATGGAGCCGGGGATAACGGGTGCGAATGAGTTATGGCAATTCATACATTCTTCGACAATTACTCTGGAAAATCGTTGATTGTAAACGTGATAGCCCGGACTCAAGTCCCATATTTTTTTGCCGGCATACCAGGAAATCGGCATTTCAAAAAGAAAACCGTTTACTTCCGATAAATACGATCGCACATTATTACCGGATCCGACGACGTAAGCTATTTTTCTGCGGACAAAATGAGAAGAATCCTGTGGAAGCGATTCAACTTGATAAAATTCACCTTTATCGTGAACCATCGTGTATAAGAAATTCGATTTTGGATCGTAATAAGAGTTATTCCTTATGAAGTCCTCCGGCAAGTTCCCGGCATTTAGCTTGTAAAGCGATCTCCCCATCCCCGTTTGCATATAACTTTCAAAAATATCCTCGTGGCAGTCTCGGCACGCATCGCTCCCTACGTAGGCGGTTCCAATTTCCATGTTAAGATAAGGTAGACGCTCCTCGTTAACGGAGCTTTTTTGGCAAGAACTCAGGCACAAAAATAGCAAAACTGCTAGCATCAGCGAAATTTCATAGTGATGATAGAATTTCATATAGGACAGGATTACCGAGGCTAACCGATTGGATTAACGAACAACAAGAACTTTCGTCGTCGCCTTTCCGGCGCTTCCATTTTTTAGAATAGCAATATACACGCCGTTGCGGACATTCTGCCCGCTCCCGTTTTTACCATCCCAAGATATTTCCACGGCTGAATTAGTGGATAAACCATCTTGAGTAATTTTTTTAACAAGGTTACCCGCCAGTGTATAAATTTCAATGGTTGCTTTCGAATCTTTGGCAATAAAAGTGAACTTTGTAGCCGGTCGATCTTTGCTTCCAAAAGGATTAGGATAGTTCCCAAATTTCGCCGTCGAGCCGCTACCTGAAGGATCAACTACTCGTACGGGATCCGTGAAGAACGAACTTGTATCTTGCGTCAAAAGTTCGCCGCGCGCATTGACAGCATCCACGGATGCAAACGATCCCTGGTTGTTGGCCACGCCCAGCGAATCGTAATCGTACGCTTCTACGCCGATCAATCGCAGTCGGAAATTCGGATTTTTCGGCAGGCTCGCATTCTGTTTCAAATGCGCTCTGAATAGAACGGTATCGGTGGATTGAATGAGGAAGCCTCTTCCCAATCCAGGTCTTGCTTTACCAAAAATTAATTCATAGGCCTGAACCTTTGCCGTGTCGATCGGGCTCGTTAAGGTTGCACCAAACCCGGCCGGCTGGTTTTGTTTGTGTATGGTGATTGAATCAAGATAAGTCGTCCAATCTTTTTCATCAAAGTCGCCTTTTGAAACATTGAACTGCTCCAATTTGAGATTAAACGATCTTGCCAAAATTGCGTTGGTATTGTTACTTCCTAAGTTTTCGAGCTTCAGTGCCATCATATCGCGGGATGAATTCAGGGCCGATGATTTGGAGGAATCCGTCAGACCGGTTAGCGCGGTTACACGCAGCTGTTTTTTCTCGGTAGAAATATTTACGCGCACCGATATGTTTTGCACACTTGTTGTCTGTTGAGAATTGGAGTCCTTGGGAAGTCCCACAAAGCGAATAACAAAGGCATGGCTTATGGCTGCGTTGGGTGTTGTTATTAACCAGCGTGCTGTCGAATCACCGCTATTCAAGTCAAACGTCGAATCACCAAAAACACCACTAACTAGGAATGCACCGCCCGGCGAATTTAACGAATCAACTCGCATCGTGCCGATACCACTTGTCAAAGCGCTTCCCAAGTTTCGAATGTTCGCCTGAACAATAAAGCTCTGACCCGCAGAAACAAAATTATCACGTGCACTGAAAGGCTCAACGATTGCGGTCGTAAGCTGGATGTTACTTTTTGTCTGTAAGGAGTCCACCAGGAATGTCGAGTCATTGACTATCGTATTTCGATTATTCTTATCCAAGCCGTCGACAATGATAAAGATACTATCGCTTTGTAAAGTCGCCCCTGGAATAATGAGGTTCGTCGGCGCAATGACACTCCACGTGGCCGTCGTATCAAAATCAGAGATCGCTTTTTTCAATGCCTCTCCTGCGGCCAAACGGTAGGCCGGGTTGCGGAATTTAATTTGCGCCGAACGCGATGTAAATTCTTTTACCTGACTGAACTTCGCCTGCACCGTAAAGACTTGCTCGGTTGAGATGCGTCCACGCGCCGGAAAAACGGATGAAAGGTTGAATAGACGGGCCGCTGTAAATACTTCCGCGTTAACAGAATCATAGTTACTCGATGAAAATGCCAAAACATTGGAATTCGAGTCCAACGGGAATGTCGAAATGCGAGTCTTTATCAACTGTGTTCCGGTAGCAAGGGTCGAACTGACATTCCATGTTGTCGGTATATTGAGGGCGAACGATTTTGTCAATGCGTCCGTCGTTGTGATTCCTGCCGGCAACTGCAAGGTAATACTGTCGTTGCCATATACGCCTGCCTCGCCTTGATTTCTAACTATTGAACTAACCGTGAAATTTTGATTCTGAGAAATGGCGGTATCAATCACGCCTAATACATTGATCAGTTTGACATCGGTTACCAGGTCGGCACGTTTTTGGACGGTCACGAATAAGGAATCAGGGTTACCGGATTTTGTAAAACCTGTTGTCGTATCAATGGCCTGAAATAATAAACGGAATTTATCCAAACTCGCCGCGTCCCTATTCGCGGTGACATTCCACTGGACTATTCCCGAATCAAGACCCAGTATCGTAACCGCTTTGACGAGTGTATCCGAAACGGAATAGTTGGCCGGTAGCGTCAATACGCCTTCCACTTGGTCAAGAAGCGTGAGGTTTCGAACTTTGGCTTGAATAACAAAACTCTGGAACCCCGATATCACGCGATCGGCTGCGCCGGACGGGCTCACGATACCAATATTGTCAACCAATAGATTCCCAACAAGTTTCGTTTGTACCCTTACTGTATCTGTCAAATTATTAAGCGCGGCGGACGCATTGGTGCTACTGTCTTTTGGCCAAGTTTCAAACCGTGCGACGATCGGATCAAAGCTTGCGGTCGCAATATTTGGCGAAATGATGCGCACGGTTGCAACGCTGTCAAATTTCACGACAAAAACGGTGTCCGAAATGCCAGACTTATAAGTGTAACCCGCAGGAAGCGTTATTCGAATTCTCGCAGAATCGTAAGCCGTTAAGGCTTCCCCGATATTTTTGACTACAACATTCGCGAAGAATGGGCTGTTATTGGTTACAACAAAGTCATTGCCGGAATTAAAGGAAATATCCAATTTCAACTTTGCCGAATCCTGAACGGTGACATTGGCAAAGTTGCCATCTACAGAATCCACAACACCGAGAATAACATTATGGACAAGTCCAAACGCCGTATCAATGCGAGCAGAGAAGGATTGAATACCGCGGACATTTTGAATTGCAAAATTAGGCGTTGAAATGGTCAACACCGAATTTCCGGCTAGTGACGCAATCGTTGTACTATCAAATATTACACCGTTCGAAAGGAAACGAATTTTCAGGCGAACCGGCTCGCTCGCAGAGTTTCTAATGACACTGTTTAAGCTTACCGTCTGGTTTCGGTCGACAAAACCGGAACGGTAGATGGGCGACAGATATGTTTGTACAATTTGCACTTGAGCCGGTATGAGGACGTTGACCGAATCATTGTTGTAGAGAGTATCGTAGATGCTCAGCGCTGAATTATATCGGTCAATCCCAAGCGCACGCGAAGAGAGATAATGGACGGCCGACAGCGCCGTGGATTTGATCCGATAATATTTTGTAAACTGGACAGTGCCCAGCGCGGTAATGGTATCGGGCTCATTGCCGCCAAGTAATGACCAGTCGCTTGTGCGATCAGCATTCAGAACGCCAAACGAATCGGAAACTGAAAAATTATCGGCGCGTGACTGACCTATATTACGAACTCTATAATCTAATCGAACACTATCCTGTCCTTGTACGGCTTGTAGCTGTGAAATTTTGACGGAATCTATAACTATTTGCGCCGGCGTAAATACCTGAATCGCATTGAGATCAGAATTACCAAAACGAATCGATAGTGTATCATTACTGCCGGCTGAGGAATCAAACACTGTTCCATAAAGCCTGATCTCTGAGCTGTCTGTGGCTGAAGAATAGAGACCGGCATTCAGATTCATGGTATCAGCAATAAATGTAACCTGCGAAATACCGCCTGCTGCAATTGAACGATTGACCGAGGTATCCAAAGTCACCCTATACGTTTGGTTTGCGCCGGTATTGGTAAACCTGATATACGTACTGTCGGCAATCAGTGTTATCGGGAACGTCTGTGTATTCTGGAACTGCGCCTTGAATGTGACACTCTGCCCCTGCGACATCTGAGCC